>JACCZN010000134.1 GCA_013695915.1 Rubrobacter sp. | reverse complement strand
GCCGCCGGTCCCGGGGGACGACGACCACCCGCCGCTCGTCCCCGGCCTCTATCAGGCGCGACAGCGTGACCCCGAGCCCCTCCGCGACCTTCGCCGCCACCACCAGCGTCGGGTTCTTCTCCCCGCGTTCCACCTTGGAGACCATCGCCCGGCTGACCCCCGCGCGCTCGGAGAGCTCCTCCAACGTCATCCTCGCCCCCCGGCGCAGCCCCCGCACCCGGGCACCGAGCTTCTCGGAAGCTACGGCCTCCGCGAGCCCCCCGCCCTCTCTTGTGCCCTCTCCGTCCATTTGGTAGAAATAATTCTATCATGGTAGATATGCTCGGGTACCTGGTGGCGGGCGCGCCCTTCGTTGTGGCCGGGGTGGCGCTCGCGGGGTTGGGATGGCCGGCGCCGCGGGCCGGGGTCGCGGCGGTCGCGGCGGCGCTGGCGGGGGCTCTGCTGTGGCCGGGGCTCGGCTCGGAGGGGCTCTGGATGGCGTTCCTCGGTGGTTTGGAGACCTCGGGGCGGGTGTTGTACGTGCTGTTTGGGGGGCTCCTGCTCTACAACCTGCTGTCGGCGGGCGGGGCGGTCGAGGCGGTGTCGCGGTTCCTGGGGCGGGTGGAGCCGGAGCCCGAGGCGTTGGCGCTGCTCACGGTGATCGGGGTCGGGCCGTTCTTCGAGTCGGTCACGGGCTTCGGGGTGGCGGTGGTGATCAGCGCGCCGATACTGCTCGGCGCGGGTTTCTCGCCGCTGCGGGCGGCGGTGCTCGCCGGGTGGGGTCAGTGCGCGGTGCCCTGGGGAGCGCTCGGGGTGGGGACCGTGATCGGGGCGGACCTCGCCCGGATGCCGTTCGCCGAGCTCTCGGACGCGAGCGCCCTCCTGAGCCTGCCCCTCTTCCCCGTGTTCGGGCTCTCGGCCGTGGCGCTGGCCGGGGGCTGGGGCGGGCTCCGGCGGCGGGGTGCTGAGGCCGCGCTGCTGGGCCTCTTCATGGGGGCGGCGACGCTCGGGACGAGCCTCTTCCTCGTGCCGGAGCTCTCGGGTGCGGCGGGCGGTCTCGCGGCGACGGGAGCCTTCCTCCTCCTGCGGTGGCGGCGGCTCTCCGGTACGGCCCTGCCGATCCGGGCGCTGCTGCCCTACGGGTTCCTGCTGGCGCTGCTCACACTCTCGAACGGCGTGGAGGCCGTGGAGCGGGCTCTGGAGACGCTGGGACCGGTCTCCGCCGGGCCGGGGCTCTCCTTGCTGGTCTCTGCCGGTTTCGCGGCCGTGTTGCTCGGCCTCGGGCTGCGCTCCTCGGGCGGGGCGCTCCGGTCTACCCTCGGGCAGTGGCTCCCGACGGCGGGGGCGGTGGTGACTTTCGTCGCTGCCGGAGGGGTCGTGGCGGCCTCGGGGGCGGCGGCGCTGCTGGCGTCCGGAGCCGTGGGTCTCGGGCCGTCCTACCCGGTAGCGGCGGCGGTGATCGGGGGGCTCGGTGGGGTGCTGACCGGCTCGAACGCGGCCTCGAACGCGCTGTTCATGCCCTTCCAGACGGAGGCCGCCCGGGCGCTCGGGGGCTCGGAGGGGCTCACGGCGGCGGTACAGAACGTGGCCGGGAGCCAGTCCAGCCTGCTGGCTCCGCAGCGCGTGATCCTGGCGGCGGCCGCCACGGGACTTCTCGGAAGGGAAGGCGAGATCGTGCGGGCCTCGCTGCCGCCGGTCCTGATCTCCATAGCGGTACTTGGCCTCCTGGGGGTGGTGTTCTTCTAGCGGCCTCCGCCGGGCCTCAGTCGCGGAGCATCCTACCGAGCATCTCCACGCCGCCCCGGTCCAGGGTGCGGTCCTCGACGATGACCTCCAGGTCCCCCCGCACGCCGAGACCGGGCAGCATCCGGGCGACCGGGCTGGTGCAGACCAGGACCTCCGCCCGGCCCGCGAGGGCCTCGACCTCCTCTCTCCGGTCCGCGTCGCGGACCTCGAAGAAGTCCAGGTGGTCGAGCCCCGCGCCTTCGAGGGAGCGCAGCAGGTTCACCGTGCAGGTCTCCGAGTTCCCGACCACCCCCACCACGGTGCCGCCGGGAAGCTCCGCGAGCCGCTGCAGGCTCTCCAGGTTCGCCTCCGCGAGCAGCGCCACCGTCTCTATCCCGAGCGGCTCCATCACCGCCTCCACCTCGTGGACGTGGAAGAAAGTGGTCGCTGCCAGCCGCCACGGCACCTCCCCACCCGCAGCGCCGCCCGAAACGCGGCCCGGGAGGTCCGCCAGCAACAGGCCTTCGACCTCCACGGGGAGCTGGGCCTCCAGTTCGGCCGAGAACCGCTCCACCTGCGACGTCCCGCACTCCACGAACGCGATCCGGGCTCTTACGGGCTCCGGCGCTCCCGCCCGCGCCAGCAGCTCGTACCCGAGATCCTCCACAGAGACGCCCTCCTCGGAGGCCTGCCGCATCACGCGCTCCAGCAGGCGCTGGCGCCGGACCTCCTCTTTACGCACCGGCGGCTCCACCACGTAGGCACCGCTGCCCCGCCGGGTCTCCACGTAACCCTGACGCTCGAGCTCCGTCACCACCCGCGCCACCGTGTTCCGGTTCACCCGCAGGTACCCCGCCAGCATCCGGATGCTCGGCAACCGGCTCCCCACCGCAAGATCCCCGCTCAGGATCAAGTGCCGGAGCTGCGACTCCAACTGCACGTGGACCGGCACGTGGCTCTTCGCGTTCAACCTGAGATCTACTTGAATGTCCTACCGTCCTATGTCAATATGTCAATGTCGGTTGTCCTAATTTAGTAGGACGATTGTAGCTTACGATGAGAAAGGAGCGCTATGGGCGCGGAGATCTGGGTAATACTATCTGCTGTTGCGGGTATGTGGGGTGCGCTGGTGTACCTCGCGGTGTCCAACCTGAGGTCCGGTGAGGAGTCCGGGCGGCTGGCCGTCCCGATGTGGTCGACGCTGGTCGAAGGTCGGCGCGGCGGAGACCGGTAGCCGGGTTCCAGGAGCGGTGTAGAGGAGGGCGCGTGGACCTGCCGGAGTTCGAGCTCGAACGCTACTTTGCCCACTACGAGTTCGAGGTCCCGCACCTGCTCGGGGCTTCGGACGTCGAGGCGTACCGGCTGGACGAGCTGCTCGCGCTCTCTGGAGAGGAGGAGCGGGCGCTCTGGGGAGAGCTCTCGCTCGGGTACACCGAGTCCGCCGGAGGCCCGCTCCTCCGGGGTGAGGTCTCCGGTCTCTACGAGACCGTGGACCGGGAGGATGTTCTGGTCTTCAGCGGGGCCGAGGAGGCCGTCTTCGTCCTCCTGAACGTGGTGCTCGGGCCCGGCGACCACGCGGTCGTCACCTGGCCCGCCTACGCCTCCCTCCACGAGGTCGCCCGCGCCGCCGGTGCCGAGGTTACACTTCTGCCCCTGGAGCACGAGAGGGGATGGGCCCTCGACCTCGACGCGCTGCGGGCCGCCGTGAGGCCCGAGACCCGGCTCATCGTCACCAACTTCCCCCACAACCCGACCGGCGCGCTTCCGGACGCCGCCACCTTCCGGGGGGTGGTGGAGGTCGCGCGCGAGGCAGGAGCCTACCTCCTCTCCGACGAAGTGTACCGGCTGCTGGAGCACGAGCCCTCCGAGCGGTTGCCCGCCGCCGTGGACCTCTACGAGTGGGCAATAAGCCTCGGTGTAATGTCCAAGGCGTTCGCCCTCGCGGGCCTGCGGATAGGCTGGATCTCGACGCACGACCGGGACCTCCTCCGCCGGTGCGCAGCTTTCAAGGACTACACTACCATCTGCAACAGCGCCCCCAGCGAGGCGCTCTCCCTGATAGCCCTGAAGGCCCGCGAGAAGGTGCTCGCGCGCAGCAGGGAGATCATAGACCGGAACCTCCCCTACGCCGACCG
This sequence comes from Rubrobacter sp., assembly GCA_013695915.1. GTDB lineage: Bacteria > Actinomycetota > Rubrobacteria > Rubrobacterales > Rubrobacteraceae > Rubrobacter_A. The sequence goes on along the minus strand of JACCZN010000134.1, from coordinate 32,742 downwards.
CTTCTTCCAGGAGTGGCGCGGCGTGTTTGATACGGAATCCGGGTAAATGATGCCATCTCTGGTGGGCCCGGGAGTCGGGAGGCGCGTCGCTCCGCTCGCTTCGGGAGTCGGAAAAGACAAATACGACTCCCGACCTCCCGACTCCCGAACTACAAAAGCCGCGAAGTAGTCAACCGGATTCCGTATGAGTGGGTGCGGCCCGCAGCCGGTCCCATCGGGTTCCCCCGGCTCCTGGTGCCGGTCCCCGTAGAGGACTTCGCCGCCGAACTCGTGGAAGAGGAGGGCGTAATGGTGCTTCCGGGCACCGTCTACGGCCACGCCGGGAACCACTTCCGGCTCGGCCTGGGCCGCACGGACTTCCCCGAGGCGCTGGAGAGGCTGGAGCGCTTCGCGGAGCGGAGGCTGGCCGACTACCGGTCGTAGACCTCGGGGCGGCGGTTGGCGAGGGCCGGGAACTCGGCGCGGAAACGCTCCAGGTAGCCGAGGTCCAGCTCCGCCAGAGCGTAGCCGTCCCGGTCGGGGCAGGTAGCGAGGACCGTGCCCCACGGGTCCACTACCATGCTGCGCCCGTAGGTCCAGCGGCCGTCGGCCTTCTGCCCCCACTGTGCGGGGGCGACCACGTAGGCCTGGTTCTCGACGGCCCGGGCGCGGAGCAGGAGCTCCCAGTGGTCCTTGCCCGTCTGGAGCGTAAAGGCTGCGGGGACCGTCAGCACCTCCGCCCCGCCGAGCGCGAGCAGGCGGTAGAGCTCCGGGAAGCGCACGTCGTAGCAGACGGAGAGCCCGAGGGTCGCGGCTCCCGCCTTCGCCGTGACCACCTCCGTGCCGGGCGCTATGGACGCGCTCTCCAGGTACTCCCGGTCCGGGGCCTTGACGTCGAAGAGGTGTACCTTGCGGTACACGCTCGCGAGCTCCCCCGCGGGGTCGAGGAGCATCGAGGTGTTGTGCATCCGCTCCGGGCCTTCTTCCAGGATGGACCCGCCCAGCACGTAAACCCCGAGCTCCCGGGCCAGGCCTCCGAGGAAGTCCGTGGTCGGGCCGGGCACGGGCTCGGCGTTCTCCCGGTAGACCTTCTCCAGGCCGTGACAGCTCCAGAGCTCCGGCAGGGCCACGAGCTCCGCTCCGGCGGAGACGGAAGCCCGGATCAGGGTTTCCGCCGTCTCGAAGTTCTCCTCTTTCTCGGGAGTAGAGGACATCTGGATCGCCGCTACCGTCATCCTGCGTCCCTCTGCCACGCTGCCTCCCGCTCTCGTACGCCGACGGCCCCTACTCTACACGGACTCCGGCCGTGCTACCACACGGGCTACCCTGGCAGGCGCAGCCGGTACTCCAGGACCTGCTCCGGCCGCAGCTCCGGCAGGCCCAGGTAGTAGCGGGCGGTCTCCAGGACCGCCTCCAGCGGAAGGAGGCCGACGAGCTCCGTGGAGTCCACCCGGGCGCCGTGACCGGCCGCGGCCGCCCGCACCCGCTCCGTCGCGGCGGGGAGCGAAGTGACCTCGAGGTCCGTCAGGTTCATGGAGACCTGCGCCCGGCCCGCGACCTCGAGGCCGAGGGCCTTGAGGCTCAACAGCCCGCCGTCCCGCTCCCGCACCTCCCGGGCGACCGCGCGGGCGACCTCGACCTCACCGGTATCGAGGTAGGCGTTGAAGGCGACCAGGAACGGCCGCGCCCCGACCGCCACGGCCCCGAGCCGCGGGTCGAGGTCCGGTGCTCCGTAGTCCGGGCTCCACAGGGGCTCCCGAGTGCGGGCGGCGAGGCCTTCGTAGCCGCCGCGGCGGAGGTCGGCCAGGTTCCGGCGCTCCGGCGCGGAGGCTGCGGCCTCGTAGAGGTAGACGGCGAAGCCCAGAGCGCAGATCTCGCCTCCCGCCCGCCGGGCCAGCCGCACCGCGTCCTCCATCTCCGCCCCCTCCAGCGGGATGAAGGGCAGCACGTCCAGGGAGCCCACGCGGGGGTGGACGCCGGAGCCCCCGGCACCCGCGAGGTCTATCTCGGAAGCGCAGGCCCGGGCCAGCTCCACGGAGGCCCGCAGCAGGGGCTCCTCCCCGCCGGCGAGCGTCAGCACGCTCCGGTTGTGGTCGGGGTCGCTGTGGAGGCCGAGCGCGCGGACGCCGGGCACCGAGGAGGCGGCGCGGGCGATGCGCTCGACCTTCTGGATGTCCCGGCCCTCGCTGAAGTTCGGGACGGTCTCGAAGAGGGCTTCCGCCATCACCCGGCTCCGAGGGCGCGGTCGAGCTTGGTGGCGGCGCTGATCAGGGCCATGTGGGTAAAGGCCTGCGGGAAGTTGCCCAGCGCCTCGCCGGTCTTCCCGATCTCCTCGGCGTAGAGCCCGAGGTGGTTGGCGTAGGAGAACATCTTCTCCAGGCTCAGACGCGCCTCCTCCAGACGCCCGGCCTGCGTCAGGCACTCGACCATCCAGAAGGAGCACATGCTGAAGCTCCCCTCCAGGTCGTCGAAGCCATCGGGTGCGGCCTTCCCGACCTCGTAGCGGTCCACCAGGCTGTCGTGGGCGAGCTCCTCCTTTATGCGGTCGAGGGTGGCGAGCCACCGGGGGTCGGTAGGCCCGACGAACTTTACTAGGGGCATCAGGAGGAGCGAGGCGTCGAGGGCGTCCGTGCCGTAGTGCTGGGTAAAGCTCTCGCGCTCCGGGTTCCAGCCTTCGGCCATGATCTCCTCGTAGATCCTGTCCCGCTCCTCGATCCAGCGTCCCTCCCCGGCGGGCAGCCCGCGCTGGCGGGCGATGCGCCCGCCGCGTTCCAGAGCGACCCAGCTCAGGAGCCGCGAGGAGACGAAGTGCTGGCGACCGCCCCGGACCTCCCACATACCCTCGTCCGGCTGCTGCCAGTTCTCCGCGAGCCAGTCCAGGATGCGGCGGAGGTTCTGCCAGAGGTCGTAGTCTAGCGGCGCGCCGTACTTGTTGTAGAGGTAGGCCGCGTCGAGCACGGCCCCGTAGATGTCGAGCTGTAGCTGGTCGTAGGCCCCGTTGCCGATCCTCACGGGGCGGGAGCCCTGGTAGCCCTCCAGGTGGTCCAGCGTCGCCTCCTCGACCTCCTGGCGGCCGTCTATCCCGTAGAGCGGCTGCAGCAGGCCCTCCGAGTGTCCCTCGCAGCGGTCGCGGAGCCAGGTCATGAAGCGGCGGGCCTCCTCGTTGAAACCGAGCGAGATCAGGGCGTACAGCGCGAAACCCGCGTCCCGGAGCCAGGAGTAGCGGTAGTCCCAGTTCCGCTCGCCGCCGACCTTCTCCGGCAGGCTCATCGTCGGAGAGGCGACTATGGCCCCGGTCGGCTCGTAGACCATGAGCTTGAGCGCGAGAGCGGAGCGGTTGATCTCCTCGCGCCACCGCCCCCCGTAGGTGCTCTTCGAGATCCAGGACCGCCAGTAGTCAAGCGACTCCTGCAACAGCTCCTCGTACTCGCCGCCGGCGAGCGCCGGCCCCAGCCCCTCGCCCGGCGAAAGCTCCGTGAGGACGAACGTCGCTCCCTCCCCCTCCCGGAGCGCGAACCGCGCCCGCGCGCTACCGCCCGGCCCTCCTTCGAGCGGCACCTCCGTCGAGAGCCCGAGGCGCTCGCTCGTCCCCTCGAACAGGGCTCCATTCTCCTTCAGGCTGAGCGAGTGCTCCTCGCGGGCGTAGTCGAAGGCGGGCCTGCACTCGGCCTCGAGCGTCATGCCGCCCCTCACTACCCGCACGTTCCGGACCAGCCGGTGGCGGTCCCCGCTGCCCCTCATGACGGGCATGAAGTCCACGATCTCCGCCACCCCCTCCGGAGAGAGGAAGCGCGTCAGGAGGACGTTGGTGTTCGGCAGGTAGAGCTGCTGGCTCCTCTCGTACCCCGTCGGGCGGAGGCTGAAGTGCCCGCCCTTCTCGTCGTCCAGGATGGAGCAGAACACGCTCGGGGCGTCGAAGGAGGGCAGGCACAGCCAGTCTATAGTGCCGTCCGTCCCGACGAGCGCCGCCGTGTGCAGGTCGCCTATCACGCCGTGGTCCTCTATCGGAAGGTAGCCCACCAGCCTCCTCTCCTGTAGCCGCCCATCGCCGCCGTGATTCTGCACCGGCGGGCCACCGATTGCAACACGCCGGCTACATCGAGCTCCCGGCGCAGCCTCCGGAACTCCTCGTAGCCTCTCCCCAAGATACCACCCCTGCACTCCGGTCTCCGCTGGGCAGGGGTGCGTTTCGGAAGGGCCGTACCGGGCCTCGGTGGGAGAGCTGTTGCGGCTACTGCACCCGCTCGCGGCCCTGGGCGCGGTCCCGTAGATCCTGGAGGTCGAGCTCCCCGTCGAGGAACTTGCCCACCAGGTAGCCCGCGATGCCGAACAGCACGATCAGGGCCGTCGTACCGATGCCCACAAGGGCTCCGGCGAAGATCAGGAGCGCCCCGATCACGGCCCCCCACTGCTTGTTGGTCCAGATTGCCATGCTAGATCCTTTCTCTCGTTCTCTGTCAGGAGACCGCTAGGAAGCGGTCCCCGATACTGCCTTGCGGAGCCCCGCCCCTTGCGACGCCGCATCCCCCGACCCGGTGCCCTTTACGGTGACCTCGACCTCTCTCACCGGCACCTCCTGGTCTTCGAGGACCCGCTGTATCTCCTCCCGGGCGCGGGCGGCAACCTCGGTAAAGTGCTCCCCGGAAGGTATCTGGAGGTCGCAGAAGACCGCGTAGGAGCCCTTCCTGGAAGCCAGAGAGGCCTTTGGTGAGGCTGCGCCCGCCTCTCTGGCGGCGCCCTCGGTGAGGCTCTTTACCGCCTTGGCCGTTACGTGGGTGTTGGTCCCGGGCTCCTCCTGGAGCGCCACCTGCCGCGCCGCCCGGGGACCGGGCTTGAGCTCCCACAGGAGCAAGAACAAAGCTACGAGCGCCACCAGGACACCCGCGATCCCGACTACCGGTCCGGCGCCGGGGGCCGACAGCGCGTCCGGCAGCCCACCGAGGGCACCGGTCATGGCGCCGAGAGGACCCGCGGGGAGCACACCGAAGGCGATCAGCAACAGGAGCACCGGCACCCCGACGAGCAAGAGGGCTATGACCAGCATTACGATACGGTTGAACGCGTTCACGACACCCTCGCCTTCGTGCCCTGCGGGTCGGACTCCAGGAGATCCAACTTCAGCTTGCCTACCGGCACCCCGCTCTCCTGGAGATCGCTCTGTACGCTCTCCTGGATGTTGGACTTGATACCTCCGAGGTCCTCCCCGCGCCGGACGTTGGCTTGTAGCTTTACCTTCGCCCCGGGACGCCGCCGCGCCTTCACGCGGGCTTTGGACTCCAGGACCTGCGGCGTCCGCTCGGCCGCCGCCTCGACCTCCTCGCGTACGGCACTGCGGGTGGCGAATACCCCATCCTGCAGCCGCACTTTTCGGGGCCGCGAGGGCTTTAGCTCCAGGATCAACAAGACCAAACCGACCACCGCCACAGCGACGAGTACCGCTACGCCGGCGACACCCGGGCTTCCGCCTTCTACCCCGCCGAGAAATCCCTGGAGGCCCGAGACGATGCCCGGCAGCCCGAGCGCCTGCGGCAGGTTCGCCAGGCTGTAGCCCGCGATCCCGAACCCGTAGAGCACCGCGAAGATCCCGAGCGCCAGGAGCCCGGCGAGGAGTACCGAGACCGCTATCCGGTTAAACAGCCACATCTTCGGGCTCCTCGAATACGTCTTCCACTATCACCCTAACTCTCCTTCCTCCCACCCACGGGGCCGTCCGCTCCCGGACCATGTCGGCCAGCCCCATTACGGAGCCGGCCTCTCTCACCAGCGGGTAGCGGACCACGACGTGTACCTCCACCTCCTCGGGGCGCACCACCACCCCGAGGACCTTCTCTCCGAGACCGTAGGTGGCGGCCTCCGCGTACTGCCCGGTACCCAGTGAGTGGATACCGGGGGTGGAGAGGGCCTCCGCGGCTACGGCCTTCGCTAGAGCTATCTCGTCATCCAAAGCTGGCTCCGATCCTCACGCGCCCTGCGATAATCCTTACCGGGCTCCGGTCTTCCGCTCCTGCTCCCGGGTCTCCTCTTCCACCTCTTCCTGGCGGCCGAGCATCGGGCGCTCCTCGGGGAACTGCACGTCGTTGACCGTTATGTTGACCTCCGTGACCCGCAGGCCGACAAGGTTCTCGACACCGCTGATCACGTTGCTCCGGACGGCCTCTGAGATCTGGGGTACGGACTTACCGTACTGCACGGCCATCGTCAGGTCCACGGCGGCCTCTTCCTGGCCGACCTCGACGCTGACCCCCGTAGAAGCGTTACCGCCGCCGGGCGCGCTGCCGGCGCCGGTAACGGCGTTGGAGACGCTACCGAGGAACCCGGTAACGGCCGCGGAGGTGCCGCCGCCCATCTGTACGCCCTCTACCTGCTGGGCCGCGATGCCGGCCACCTGGGCGACCACGGCATTCTGGATGGTGGTGTTGCCGCGGTCGCTCTGGAGCAGGCTCTGCTGCTGGTCCTGCTGTCCTTTGCCGCTTCCCTGCTCGCTCATCCTTTTCTCCCTTTCGTTCGTTGTGCAACAAGACTTTCAGCATGTACTGCGTCGATCCGGCCGGCGCGCGGTAGACGGCAGAAGAGGCCCGTCGCGAGCTCTGAAACAGCGCTGGCTACGCATACATGGACCGCGACGCTCTGGGACCGGGGGCAACCTTCTACCCCGGGTCCTCGGCCTTGCCGATAAAGCGGTCGTAGATCAGGGCTGCCAGCACGCCCCCGATCACCGGGCCCACGATGTAGACCCACACCGCCGTGAACTCCAGCGCCACGAGCATCGGGCCCAGGGCGCGGGCCGGGTTCACCGCCCCGCCGGTCACCGGCCCCCCGATAAACACGGCCGCCGACAGCGCGAAGCCGACCGCCAACGGCGCTACTGCCCCCGGCACCCGGTTGTCGGTCGCCACCGAGATGATGACGAAGACCAGCAGGAAGGTTATGAGGACCTCCACCGAGAGGGCCCGCAGGTCCCCGACACCCTCCTGGGGGAAGGTGGCCGCGACGCTGGCCTCGCTCCGTGCTGCGCTGCCGAAGGCTATCCAGGTACCGAAAGCCCCGAGGATCGCCCCCACGAGCTGGGCCACCAGGTAGGCCGGTACGTACTGCCAGGGGAACTTGCCGGTGGCGGCGAGGCCCAGGGTGACGGCCGGGTTTACGTGGGCCCCCGAGACGTGGCCTATGGCGCCGACTATCGCCGCCAGGACAAGCCCGAAGGCCAGGACTATTCCCAGGGAGCTGTAAGCGTCACCGGCCGTCGGTGCGCCGAGGATCGCCGCGGTCGCCACGACGGTGCCGGTAAAGACCAGCAGGAAGGTGCCAATAACCTCGGCTGCCGCAGCACGGGCCATGTTAGAGGACGTTAGCTCGCTGCCATACAGACCGGCGGTACCGCCTCCGACGCCCCTTCCCTCAGTGCTCCTGGCAGCGCCTCTTCTACTCGCGCCCGCCGGGCGCCGTTCCCCTCTCTCGTATCGTTCAGTCATCTATCTCTTTCTCTCGAGGGTGTACTGGGTACCCACTTCTGGTCCGGCTCCCGGCTCAGGGGCTCTTCGGCCGGAAAACGAAGTAGCGCAGGAGCACGAAGCTCATGGTCGAGCCGGTCACCATGGCGGCGACCTTCCCCATGTTCGCCCCGACCAGCGGCGAGAGGTCGGTGTTGGCCGCCAGCCAGTGCGCGATCAGCCAGAGCAGCAGGCCCTCTACCGCCGCGTGCATCGCCGCCTGCCCGGTGAATAGACCGACCTGCCCGGCATTGTGGCTGGCCTGTTGCTTGAAGGTCCACAGCGTGTTCCACAGGTAACTGTTCGCGTTCGACAGGACCAGCGCCACCGCGTTGTACAGGACGAGTAGCTCCGGGCTGTAGGCGGTCGAGAGCAGGAGGAGCAGGTTGAGTACCCCGATGTCCACCAGGGCGTTGGAGCCCCCGACGAGCGAGAACTGGACGTACTTGATGCCCGTCTGCTTGCCGGACTCCCGCAAGCTCTCTCCGTTCCCGGTGATCTACATCCCGCCATCCGCACCTCCCATCTCCGCCAGGTACGTCCGCGCCTCGCCCGCGGTCCGCTACCCGGGTAGCAACCGGCTCACCGGACTGGTGGCGGCGACGGGGCCTCTCTCCGTACCGACCACGCTAGCTCAGCACAAGGATCCGCCGCTCCTCGTCCACGGTGACGTCCTGCACCGGGAGGAGGAAGGACTTCATACCGAAGAGCCCCGTCTTCACCCGGACGTACTCCAGCCCCCCGCTAGCGTTAGCGAAGACCCTCTGCACCTTCCCTAAGACCCTCTGCACCTTCCCTATCTCCTTCTCCAGAGGGTCGCAGACCCCGTATCCGACGTATCCCGCCGGGGCTGCAGATTTTTCGCCGGACCCCTCGGGGTTGGTCGTCGTATCCTTCGCGTGCTGCATCCTTACGCTCCTTGTTGCGCTGCGGGAGCAGGCCCGGTGTAGACTAGTTCCCCTGCACCCGCGGCGCGGGTCTCTCCGCTTCTAGGTGTTCAGCGGAGGTTGGTCTCTGCTAGCGGCCACCGACGTGGCACACGGAGAGCTTGCCGCCGTCTCCTATGTCTCCTCTGCGGGCGGTTCCTCTGCTGGCTGACTCCCTTGCTGAGGAACCGCCCGCAGAGGAACCGCGAGTGTGGGAATCTCCCGCGGGATAGGGCGGTTCCAGCGAGGAGGCCGGGTACCTCAGGGCGGAGGCTAACTCTCCGGCCTTTTTGAGTGCCTGGTTCGCGCCGGACAGATCCGCGCCTTCGATGAGCCGGGCCGCCTCCCGTAGGAGACGGCTCAACTCTTCGCGCTCGTCCGAGGGTCGGCAGTCCCGTGCCGAGCGCCGCGAGCCCCTGGAGGCTTCGCCCGCCACGTCTGCGGGTCGCAGAGCCTCCACTACTCGGTGAGGTCCTGGTTGCTGGCTTCATCCTTGGCGGCCTTCTGGGCCTCCCCGGCGACCCGCTGGGCCTTCTCTTTGGTGTCCTGGACTTTCTGCTGGGCCTGGTCTTTGAGCTTGTCGCGGGTCTCGCCCATCGCCTGGTTCTCTTTCTCGGTCTCGGGGATAGAGAGCCCGACGGCCGCGCCGAGCCCGACCGCTATGGCGCCCAGAGCCAGAGGGTTCTCCTGGAGCATCCTCTGGAAGCCGCCTTTTGCCCTCTGCGCTCCTTCTTGAGCCCGCTTCTGGGCCTCTTGAGCCCGCTCCTGAGCCTGACCGCCCATCTCGGAGGCCCGTTCCCGGGTGGCTTCCGCGGAGCTCTGCGACTCTTGGGCAGCGCCTCCGCTCACCGGGGAGCCCTCCGTTTCCGGTGGCTGACGCTCCCCGGCGCCGGTCGGGCCGCGCGGGTACTCGTGTGCGCGAGAGTCCCGGTAAGTGCTCCCCGCGAGCTGGTGCCGGCCGGAGCCCTGGTCTTCTCCGGAACCTCTGGCGTTTACTACCAGCCAGCCGAGGCCCGCGCCCACGAGGGCCAGCGGCACGGAGTTCCGCTTGACGGTCCCGGCGAAGGATGAGCCGGAGCTTCGGGCCGAGCTCCTGAGCTGCTCCCGGGCCTGCTCTTTTATGTACTCGGAGCTGAGCCTCCCGTGGAGGACCTCGACCGTCTCGCTCATCTGCGCCCGGGTCCGCGCAAGCTCCAGCCGCATCTCCTCCAACTCGTCTCCGGCGCTGGCCGGGTCCGGGTTGGCCTCGTCCCTTTTCAGCGTCCTCTCCCGAGCGCTCTCCTGGGAGAGCCGCCGCGGAGGCTCCTGGCCCTCGCGATTCATTTGGTCTGGTCTTTCGCCCATTCCGTATCCTCCTGTAGAGTCTGTAGGGTTTTCTGTGGCACCAGCTGCTCTTGCTGGAGGGTCTTGAGGCCGCTGCGGACCAGAAGCCCGCCCGCACCAGCCACCACGAGCCCGACGATGAGAGCCGAGAGCCAGACGGGGACCACCAGAGCCAGGACCCCGATCACCCCGGCGATGATCGCAAGGAGCCCCGCGTAGGCCACGGCTCCTCCGGCGGCCAGGAAACCCACGTTCTTGCCGACCCGGGAGACCTTCTGGCTCATCTCCGTCTTGAGAAGCTCTATCTCCAGGCGGAGCAGGGTGCTGGTGTCCCTGTAGAGTTCGCCTAGAAGCTCGCCGGACGGACGGTCCCTTTTTTCGTCGCGCATCATCCTCGGACAGCCTCCTCTCTGGTCCCGCCGCCGGAGCCACCGCTGCCTCTGGAGGAGCTCTTGAGGAAGCGCGCGGCGACAGCTCCCAGGGCGAAGGCGGCACCCAGGAACACTGCCGGCTGGTGCCGGGCAAGGTCCTCAGCCTCGCTTATGAGCTGGTCGGCGTCTCTCTCGTTCAGGTAGCCGGAGAGCCGTTCGGTCTGCTCGGCGGCCTGGTCCGCGTAACGGCCGATAGAGCCCTGTTCCTGCTCCCTCAACTGGTCACCGGCACTCTGGAGGGCCCGCGAGATGCCGTCCAGCTCCCCGGCCGCTCGCTCTTTCTGGGTCGCCAGCTGGCCCTTGACCCGCTGGAGCCCCTCTTCGGTGTAGTGAGAGACCTGGTTCTCCGCCTGCTGGGCGACCTCTCGGGACTGTTGTTTGGCCTGTCCTTCCTCTCCACCTCCGTTGCTGTTCCCGGGATTGTCGTTTCGATCTTGTCCCACGACGCTACCTCCTCTGTAAACTGCCTACCGAATGTCCGATCTGCGAGCGCACGCACAGCCTCATATGGCTACGGTTGCTCCCAGCCTCTCTTGGCTCCCCAGAGACCGCCAAGCGCGCCGCCGATGAACGGGGTGAGCAGCAGCACTATGCCCCCGACTATGGCGGCGATACCCGCGCCGCTGGGGATGCCCTGCGGCAGGCTCGTCGGGATGCTATCCGTAAGGGCCGGAGGCGCCACGCTGGAGATCTGGTCCGCGAAGCCGAAGCCCAGGGCGCCACCGGCGAGACCCACCAGCAGCACGAGCACCAGCGCCAGGACCGGGACCAGCAGCCCGTGCTTGAGGCCCGAACGACCCGCCATGCGTCCGGCGACGTAGCCCCCGATCAGGTAGACCAGGAGCAGGGTTAGAAAGACCCCCACGGCCGCCGCGATACCGCCGCTGCCAAGCCCGATAAGGCCCGCTATCGCACCGACGACGCCGGTCACGATGCCGGCAAGGAGGACCGCCGCTCCTATGGACGCGACCCAGCCGAAGATAACGCTGACCCAGCTCGTGCCTTTCTCTGCTGCGGCCGAACCGCGCGAGCCGGAGACCCGCGAGCCGGAGGAGCCCTGGCCTTCGTTTTCGTACCGCTCGGTTAACGGCTCCCGCGCCCGGTATTTCCCGAGGTCGTCGTCTTCCCCGGCCGCTGCTCCGCTGGCCGCTGCTCCGCTGGCCGCCGAGTCGCCGTTCGTCCGGGTCTCTTCCGGCTGGCCGTCTTCTACGGCCTGCTCCTCCCCGTCCCCCGTGGAGGCCCTCCGCAACCGGCTCTGTTCTCCTTCACCGCTTCTCTTGCTCATTCGTGTCCTTTCCTCGCCGTTTCTTCTCGTTCCTCGTTGGTGTCCTCTTTACTCCGACGCCGCTGCTGGAACTTGCGCCAGAGGACCGGGGCCACCATAAAAATGAGCCTTCTTATCAAGAAACCCATGCGGGCTACTCCCCTTCCGGATGTAGGGTGGCGCCGCTTTTACCTCCGGCATCGCCCTGCACCCTGCTCTCTGCGTCTAGCCCTGCAGCTTGCTGACGACGTCCTGGGGACCGGAGATCTCGCCCTCCGGCAGCCGCTGGCGGAGCTGGCCGGCGACCGGTCCGGGGGCGCCGTTCTGCTCGGCCTTTTTGGCTATCTCCTCCCTGTCCGCCGGCCAGTCGATGCCTTCGAGGTGCTGCTTTACGTCCGCGGGGTTGAAGTTGCTCAGGTTGTCCACCGTTACCTCCTGTTGTCTGGTAGGGCTGCGGGTCTCCGCCACCCATCCGATAGTCTTTTCCGTTAGCCGTCGCGGCGGCCCTTCCCATCGGGCTCTGTGCCGCGCCCGGTCTCATCGTCTATCTCCACCTCTTCGCGCCTTACGTCCTCTTCGATGACCTCCTCTTCCTCAACGACCACCTTGCGGAGCCGGATCTCCTCCTTGAGCACGACCCGTTTGGAGACCACGACCTCCTCCTCGAAGACCTGCACGACCACTTCTTCCTCGCCGATCTCGGCCCCGGGGCTCTCCCGGTTTACGGGTACGCGCTCGATGTCTACCTCCTCGCGCCTCTTGGGGACCCGGAGCTGCTCGTGGTCGGTGCGTACGCTCTTACGGACCCGCATCGCGCCGGCCTCGCGCTCGCGGGTCTCGGCCCGCAGCTCCTCCTCGCCCCTCTGCACCCGTAGCTCATCTCCGGGGCCAACGCCGCGCTCACCAGCGTCCTTCTCCGCGGGTTCGTGGTAGCCCTCCGCGGGCCGGTCGCGTTCTTCGTGGGCCAAAATGGATCTCCTCGGGCTAGGAACTATCTGCTGGCGCGCGGCGCTGTACCCCGCCCGCTCTCCCGGAGCTAGCGGGTGTGCCCGCTGTCCGGACGGGCACGCCCTCGAAGGTTCGCCGGGCGATGCTACCGCTGACCGCGCTCGGAGGCTTCCTCCACGTCTACCTCCTCGCGGCGGACGTCCTCCTCGATGACCTCCTCTTCCTCGACGGCCTCCTTGCGGACCCGGACCTCTTCCTTGACCACCGCCCGCTTCTCGGTAACGACCTCTTCCTCGGTTACCGGAACCCGGATCTCGTCCTCGCCGATCTCGGCCTCCGAAGCCTCCCGGCCCTCGACGGGCACGCGGTCTACCTTGACCTCCTCGTGCTTCTTGGGCACGATAATGCGCTCGCGGTCGGTCCTCACCCGCTTGCGGACGTTTACCGATCCGGCCTCGCGCTCGCGGGTGCCGGCGCGCAACTCCTCCTCGGAGCGCTGGACGCGCAGCTCGTCCTCGTCCTCCAGGTCGCTGCCGTGCTGGGCAAGCCCCTCGTTCTCCTCGCCGTGCTCGCGGAACTCGCCGCTCTCGGTATCGCCCATCGCTATGCCCGGGCGGTCTCCGCCGACGCTTCCGCCCTCCACGGGGACACCACGCTCCCTGTCCTGCCGCTCCTCGTCGGCGTAGTACCCACCGTAGGAGCCCCGGTCCCCGGAGTCCTGAGGGGCTGAGAGCCCGTAGTACTCGCGGACCTCCCGCTCGTACTCGGCGGTTATCTCCTGGTCGTCGTCGAAGGCCGGGCCATTCTTGACCGTGCTCTTGGGCTGCGAGACCTCTATAAAGCCCCGCTCCCTGTCCACCCTGGCTATGTCGAACGGGAGCATGGTGGCACTGGTCCCCAGGAAGTCCATCTTCACGCCGAAGTACTCCGGCTCGTCGTTCTCGTCGAGGAACAGGTCGTCTACCTTGCCGATCTTCTCGCCGTAGGTATCTCGTACCGTGTAGCCCGCGTAGTCTTCCTCTACCGCCGTGTAACTGTCTGTCCGCTCTTCGTAGCTCGCCATGTGCGTCCTTCCCTCTGGGGGTATGTCCTGCGGACCGCGCTTCCCGCAACGTCCGCTCCATCCGGACCTTAGCCCTCACGGACGGTATGTAAACGCTCTTACCGAGGCTGTGGGGCAAGTTTGGTGCGGAAGGTGCAGACCTTCGGTACGAAAGATGTAGGTTTCGGAGCCAAGGGTGGCACGGAAGCGCCTCCCGGAAGAGTAAACTGGGGTTTGTACTATATGGTCCGCGGGCCGGCGCTCTTCTCCCCCCTGCGCCGGCTCGCGTCCCTTTGTGGTCCACCGACGTGTGGTCTGCCGGCGGCCCGGAGCGCCGGAGTCGCGGGAGGTTGTAACCCGATGCTCCCGGGAGAGAGCCCGGATCCAGGGAAGAACGAGCCAGGACAGGCAGTATGAGGATATGACGGACGCAGAGACACCTTTCCCCGAGCTTCCCCGAGCGGCGCGGATACTCGAAGAGCGGTTCGGGGAGATCTTCGAGGACTACGAGCGGCGCCTGAACGAGTCCGGAAGCCTCCTGGTCGTCGGCGGCGGGCTTTCGAGGAAGCAGATAGAGGCCAACGCGTGGTCCGTGGTCTCGCGGGCGGCGTCCGTCCTGCGGGGTGAGGAGCGGTCACTCTTTGCGGTGGAAGAGGAGATCCACCAGCACATCGAGGCGTCCGAGGAGCCCCTGAACCCCCACCCTGACGAGTCTTTCCGGTCCGGAGTTGCGCTGTGCAAGGCAGCAGTCAAGATGGTAGTCGGGAACCTGCCCGAAGGCGCCGGGCGGGACGAGGTCGCGGAGATAGCCCTGGCCGTCCAGGAGATCGTCATGGACCGCGTCTCCCGGATGGTGATGGCCTCCTACATAGACTACCTGCTCACGAAGGTCAAGGAGACCCAGTTCGAGGAGCGCCGGCGCTTCTCCCGGGAGCTACACGACCGGCTGGCCCACTCCATGACGGTCGTTACCCAGAGCCTGGACCTCTACGAGGCCCAGAGGGAGAGCAACCCCCAGCGGGCTACGGAACGGCTGGCGCTCGCCCGGCAGACGGCCGACGACGCGCTGGAGCTAATGCGGCAGTTCTCTTCCGAGCTCCGGGGCATGGAGACGTCAGAAGGCCTGAGGATAGCCCTCGAGAACCTGATGAGGATTAGCGTACCCATCGGCGTCGACTACGAAGTCTCTTTTACGGGGGAGGAGGACCACCTGCCGGACTTCGTGCGAGACCAACTCTACCTGGTCTTGCGGGAAGGGGTGCGCAACGCTGTGGCTCACTCCGGCAGCGACCGCATAGAGATCGAGGTCTCCATCACCCCGAAGGAGGTCCTGGCCGTCATCCGGGACGCAGGGCTGGGCTTCGACGCCGCGGACCCGGCCACCGAGGGCATCGGCCTAGACTCCATGAAGGAGCGGACCGACCTCCTGGGAGGCGCCTTCGAGCTCGTCAGCGAGCCGGACGGCGGCACGCGAGCCGAGGTACGCATGCCCCTCCTTCGAAAGGAGAGGCTTCCTCCGAACCCGGAATAGTGAGAGCGAGTCTATTGGAAAGTACCAGAAACTTTCGCACAGAGAGCCTGCGCACGACCGATGAGTCTTTGCTCTCAAGCGTCTTCACCCGAACCGTTTGGAGAACGCGTACGCTTCGCGGTCCGATGATGTTACGCGGACTGAGAGTTCTATCCTTCAGCCGCTCCTTTCCGCGGTTCCCCCAGGGAAAGGAAAGTAGCCGATGGTAGATGACGGAACGACGCGACTACGGGGCCCGTTCGACGCTTACTGGCTAATAGTGAAGTGCGGGATCGGACGGACGGAGGTGCTCACCGTCGACCGTGGGGGCACGGGGTCGCTACCGGTCTTTAGGTTCGAGGAAGAGGCCAACCTGTTCCTGAAGCTCGATGGTTTCGAGCGGGAGGGCTGGCGAGTGGAGGAAAGCACCGCCAGGGAGGTTGCCTCGGCGCTCTCCTCGCCCTCGTGCTCGGGGGTCGCGTCGGTGCTCCTGGACCTGCTGCCAGAGTCCGTGGACCTCGCGCTGGGGGTCGCGCTCTGCGCCGGGACCACGACCCGGCAGGGCTTCGTCGACCATTTCACCGGAGACCGAGGTTCCGTTGTCCCGTAACTCGGACCGTGAAGCCCAGAGGTCAGAGTACCATCAGCGCCCGGAGGTAACGTGAACCGCGGGCGGAGTTCGCGTCGACCCCTGGTCTCCTCTGGGTTCCATCCTGCGGAGCCCGCTCGAAACGCCTCACTCTATCCAGTGGGCTCTCCACAACACTTCAAGAGTTGGAGTGTGACGGTGGAGGGTATAACAGCGGAGAGTTGGGGAGAACTGTTTCGGAGCTGAAAAACTCTCTAAGATACCGGTACGCGGTGGTGGGCTGGCGCTTCCGGTAACGTAACTGACCACAGGAACTGAGCTGACGAGAGAGCGGTACCCGGGGGGCTGTGGTGGACGGTAAAGATAGCGTAGAAGGTACTCGCTCCATAAGGGTGCTTCTGGCCGACGATCACGCCATGGTACGCGAGAGCATGGCGGAGATGCTCGCCCTCGCCGGAGACATAGAGGTGGTCGGACAGGCCGCAGACGGCCGGGAGGCCGTGACGCTCGCGCGGGAAACAAAGCCCGACGCGGTCATTCTGGACGTCGAGATGCCGGTCATGGGGGTGCAGGCGGCCCTGAGGCGCCTGCTTAGCCTCTCGCCGCCGCCGAAGGTCCTTGTGGTTACCGTGTTCGGCGAGCAGCATCTGGTGCGGGAGCTTCTGGGTCTCGGAGCCAGCGCCTACCTCTCGAAGAACGCGCACATGCAGGACCTAATCTCCGCGGTCCGGTCCGTGGTTCACGACCTCCAAGAGGGGAACGTCGTACTGTCCGTGCCCCAGAGTGCTCTGGGAGCGGAAGGTACGGAGAACCCGCTCTCCCGCCGGGAGACGGAGGTCCTTCTGTGCGCGGCCCGCGGCCTGAGCAACGGCCGGACAGCCGCAAAGCTCCACCTCTCGGAGACCACGGTGAAACGCCACCTCTCGAACGTCTACGCCAAGCTAGAGGTCGGCAGCCGCGGTGAGGCAACGAGCAAAGCGCTCATGGAGGGCTGGATATCTTCCTGGGACGTCTCCCGCGGCGACTAGCTCCCGTCGTCCGGTCTCGCCGTGGGTGGCTCCGCTCTAGTAACGGACCACGAGGACGCCGCCGACCAGTATAAGGACGACGCCGAGCACCCGGAGGAGGCTGAGGCTCGCCGCGCCGGCGCCGAAGACGCCGAGGCTGTCGAGCACGAGGCTCACTATGAGCTGGGTCCCGACGACGAGGGAGAGCGCCCGCGCCACGCCGCCCTGTCCCGCGGCGAAGGCGATGGTGCCCACGATCACGGCCCCGAGCACCCCGGAGGCGAGAGCGTAGCCGACGGACTGGCCGGTAAACTCCGGCCTCGCTACGACCAGGGAGACCACCAGTCCCACGACACCGGTCATGAGCCCGGAGATAGCCACCAGCACCAGCGGCCCGAGGTCCCTCTGGGCCGCCGCGTTGAAGCTCGTCTGGAACGCTACCGAGACCCCCGCCAGAAGCGCCAGCAGAATCGCCAACCTCAACAACCTTCCCCCTAGCCGTACCGTATCCCCGACTCCGTTCGGGCCCGGGTGATTATAGAACCTCTCCGGCAACCCCGCCGTCTATCAGCTAAGCTGCCCGGGAAGCGTAACGGGCAAGCCACAGAGGCTCTGAGGGGGGAGCACCTCCTGCGGAGCCACAGGAGGTATGTATGGAAGAGATGCTGGGAGGCGCCAGGGTAACCTACCTGGGCCACGCGACCTTCAGGCTCACCACCCCGGGTGACGAGCAGATAATCATAGACCCCTGGATCCAGGAGAACCCCGCGGTTCCGGAGGACCTGAAGAACATCGGCGAGCTGGACACGATGCTCATTACCCACGGCCACTTCGACCACTTCGGCGACGCCGTCTCCCTCGCCAGAGATACCGGCGCCAACGCGGTCGCGAACTTCGAGATCTACTCCTACATGGCCGCCCAGGGCGTCGAGAACGGCGTGCCGCTCCAGAAGGGCGGCTCCGTCCGGGTCGGCGGCATAAAGGTAACGGCGGTCAACGCCTTCCACTCCTCGAGCATCGCCGCCGAGGACGGGAGCATCATCTACGCCGGGGAGCCCCTGGGCCTGATCGTGGAGTTCGAGAGCGGCTTCAAGCTCTACCACGCCGGGGACACGGGCCTCTTCGGGGACATGCGCCTGATCGGGGAGCTCTACCGGCCGGACCTGGCCCTGCTGCCCATCGGAGATCAGGTAGTGATGAGCCCCTACGAGGCCGCCCACGCCACCCGGCTACTCGGCGTGAACCACGTGGTCCCGATCCACTACGGCACCTTCCCGTTCATCCCCGGCACGCCGAAGGAGTTCAAGGAGCACCTCTCGGACATGCCGGACGTCCAGGTACACGTGATGCAGCCGGGCGACAACCTCGCCTCCTAGGCCCCGCAACGGAGGCCCCGGGCTCTAACGCCCGGGGTCTTCTCCCTCCGGTTTGTCCGGTCCCGGAACCTCATCTTCGGAGCCCTCCTCTTCTCCGGCCTCATCGCCGTCAGGTTTCGCGGAGCCGCCGGCCGAGCCGAAGGTCCCCCGCAGCAGCCCGACCACGGCACCCACGACGCTGAGGAACAGCGCGCGCAGAACGAGGTTCGAGATGGACTGTCCGACGTCCCGCAGCTCCGGCGGGGCGAGGTCTTGCTCGATCTCGGCCGCCGTTATCGGCGTTGTCGGGTCGCTGAACCGTTCCCCCAGCTCGTCTATGTAGGCGAGTATCCGGGGGGCGGCCTCCCGGGCGTAGGAGCGCATATCGTCGGCGAAGACCGTCGCCTGCAGGAAGGTCACGAAGATCAGGGCGACGCCCGCGATCACCGCCACGAGGGTCGCGGCGAGCGTGGCGTCCCGGAAGAGCAGCGTGCGCCGGGACACGTCCGGGTCGATCCTCTGCGGCTCCGTGCGCAGCGCGGCGAGTATGGCGAGCAGCAGGAAGGAGGCCAGCGCCAGGCTCGTCCTGAAGTCTTCTATTACCGCGATGACCCAGCCCGGTGTACCCACGGGGTCGAGGAGCAGGAAGTGGAAGTTGGCGAGCAGCGCGATCACGGCCGCCGCTATCCCGTATCTGATTCCGGCTCTTATCGGTCCCAAGCTCTGCTCCGCTTACTGCCGCCCGCAGGTCACGGCAGAGAATACAACATCCACGGGAAGCAGTGTGTGAGCGGGGCCCCGTCCTAGGAGACGGGAGCGACCCCGCCCGACCCCCGGCCGCGCAGCAGGAGGAAGAGACCCACGAGGACCACGCCGCCCCCGAGAATAGTCGCAACCCCGGGCTGCTCGAACAGTATGATCCAGGCCAGTATCGCGGAGACCACGGGCTCGGCGAGGATGGTGCCCGAGATCACGGAGGCCTCGACGTACCTCAAGGCCCAGTTGAAGACGGTGTGCCCCATGAGCTGCGGCCCGAGGGTGATGGCCCAGATCCAGAACCACGCCTCCCATCCGTAGCCCCAGAGCGGCACCCCGGCGTAGAGCGCGACGGGCACGAGGGTTAGCGCCGCCGTGGCGTAGACGACGATGGAGTACGGCAGCACCCCCACGGGCTCGAACGCCGTGCGCAGCGAGCGTCCGACGAGCACGTACACCGCTACCGTCACCGCCCCGGCGAGCGCGAGCAGGTTCCCGAAGAACGCCCCCTCCCCGAACGAGGCGCTACCCCCGGCGATGACCACCGTACCCCCGAGCGCGACGAGTATCCCGAGGAAAGAGAGCATCGAGGTCCGCTCGCCAAACGTGAGGTACGCCAGTATCGCCACGAAGACCGGCTGGGTGCAGACCAGCACCACGCTCGCCGCCACGCTCGTATAGTCCAGCGAGGAGATCCAGAACCCGAAGTGCGCCCCGAGCGCGACCCCGGAGGCCATCCCGATGTAGAGCGGCCTGCCCCGCGGCAGCCGTTCCCGCCGGTAGACCGCGAACGGCAGGAGCACGGCGACCCCGAGCGCGCTGCGCCAGATGGCGATGGCGAGCGCCGGTGCGTCCGCGAGCCGGATAAAGATGGCCGCCGCAGAGACCGCGAGCACCCCCACCGCGACCGCCGGCAGCGCTATCTTCTGGCCGAACTCACCAGCGCCCACCTTGTCCTGTACCAAACCACGGCTCCAAGCTCTCGCGCGAACTGCTCCCGGCGCATCCGCGGCACCCGCCACGCCGGGCTACTATACACGGGCTCCGGCACGCACTTTATCCCCTCCTCCCGGAGAGCCGCCACCGCCCGCACGCAGTGCAGCGGGTCCGTGACCGCCACCACCTCCGTAACCTCCCTCTCCCGCAGCACCCCGGCCACCCGCCGCGCGCTCTCCAACGTGCTCCCGGACCGGTCCTCGAGCAGTATCCGCTCCCCGGGCACCCCGGCGCGCCGCAGCACGCCCGCCGCGACCGCCGCCTCGCTCGGCGGGTGCTCACCCACCCCGCCGCTCGGCACCAGCAGCCCGGCCTCCCCCCGATGGTACATCCCGGCCGCGTGCAGAGACCGGGCCTCGAGGACCGCGCTCGGCCGCCCTCCCCGGAGCACCTGGGCCCCGAGCACCACCGCCACGCGGTCCGGGCCACGAGGCTCCCGGCGGAACACCGACGCGTCGCCCCGGTACAGCCGCACGAGCGCGGAGAGGTCCCCGAGAATCCCCACCGCCGGTCTAGCGGTCCGCGGTCCCGCCGGACCGGGCCCGGGCTCGCTCGAGGTCTTCCGGCGAGTTCACGTTCATCAGGAATAGCTCCGGGTCCCCGAACGCCCGGAGCTCCTCCACGTACTCCACCCCCCCGAGACCCTCGACCATCCTGTGGACGGCCCGGACCCCGCCGTCGAGCGCCGCGCTCACGGCGGGCAGCGCGTCCCGGCGGCTGTAGGCCGCGCACAGCGGCTGCATCCGGCCTCCGGAGACCGGCACGGCGGCAGTTACCCCGTCCTCCAGGACCCGCCGGAGCAGGAGACGCACCATCCCCCCGGGCAGGAACGGCACGTCCCCGGCCGCCACAAAGACCGCCGGGTGGCTCGCGGCCGAAAGACCGGCCTCCATCCCGGCGAGCGGACCCAGCCCCTCTCCCTCCGTCCCGCGCAGGTCGCGGGCCGGCCGCACACCCTCCGGCACCTCTCCGGGAACCCCTTCTCCGGCGCTGACCAGGATCACCTCTTCGCAGACGCCGCCCAGGGTCTCACAGACCCGCCGGACCAGCGGGATGCCCCCCACCCGGAGGGGCAGCTTGTCCCGGCCCATCCGCCGGCTCCGCCCGCCGGCCAGCACCACGCCCGAGCAGTTCACGACCGGAGTGGGGCGTACTCCGCGTTCTCCTCGCTCCGGAGCTCGCCTATCCGCTCGCGCAGGTACTGGAGCCGGAACGCCTGCGGTCCGGCGTAGGAGATACGCTCCAGCCGCTTGGTGAACGCCAGGTCTATAGCGGCGGAGTGTACGAGGTGCGCCCGGCGCCACGCGCGCAGACGGCCGGTAAAGAGGAGCCTCGTGTAGTAGGCCGTCCGCCGGAAGTAGGTCGGAAGTATCTCGTACTCCTCCTGGGTGACGGAGTCCCCCACCTCGTCCCGGAGCTCCTCCCGGATCACGCGCCGCTCCACCCAGAGCCAGACGATGATCAGGACGGCGTACAGGAGCAGCACGAAGAAGAGCAGCACGTAGGCCAGAGGTCCGAAGAGCGAGGCTATGAGGTTGAAGAACCCGTGCAGGAAGATGGCCCCGCCGAGCCCGAGCACGGGCAGCAGGAACTTCAGGAAGTAGGAGCTCACCCACGTCACGAGCCCCAGCCCGACGCCGATGAGCGAGGTGAATGCCGCGTGGGCGAAGCCGCCAAAGACCCGCCGCACCACGAACGTCTCGGGGCCCGCCTGAGCGTAGTAGAGGAGGTCCTCCGCGATGGAGAAGCCAAAGCCCACGGCCGAGCCGTAGACGATACCGTCCATGATCCCGGAGAACTCGTTCACCCCGCGGCGTCGCGCGGCCAGGTAGGCGACCACGAACACGGTGAGCACGGCGAGGCCCTTGGTGATCTCCTCCACGAACGGCGCCACGAAGACCGCCGTCAGGAACTGAGCAGCCTCGGCGCTCGCCACCTCGCTCAGCGTGATGGTCGAGAGGGTGTTGAAGAAGAGCGAGGCCACCGCCGCCACCGTGAAGCCCCAGACAAAGACCGGCACCACGTAGCGCAGGGCCTCCCGCTCGTAAAGGTCTATGAACCGCACGAAGAGGAGGTACAGCACAGCCTGCAGGATGCCGGCCGCCACGAGCGCCACACCCGGGGTCACGTACCGCGGGCTCCCGTGGTCTGGCGAAGCTGCATGGGCGGGAGTATACCCGGTGTTGGTAGACTATAGGGGCTCACAGATACTGATCGGAGAGCCGTGGAGAGAGACCTGAAGGACAAGAGCTCTATACTCGGGGCGATGAGCCACCTGACCCACGGGGTCTACGTCCTGGGCTCGCGCCGGGGCCGGGAGGTGAACGCCATGTCCGCCGCCTGGGTCACGCAGGCGGCGGAGACCCCGCCCTGCGTGGCCATCGCCGTGCGGGACGACCGCTACACTCGCAACGTCATCCTCGACAGCGCCTCGTTCTCCCTGAGCGTGCTGCGCGAGGACCAGGTAAACGTCGCCACGTACTTCGGCGAGACGACGGGCGAGCACGAGTACAAGTTCCGGGACGTCCCCTACGGAGAGACCCCGAGCGGCTCACCGTACCTCCTGGACTGCCTGGCCTACCTCGACTGCCGGGTACTCGACACCGTCCGGGCCGGGGACCACACGGTTATCGTCGGGGAGGTCACGGCGGGAGAGACCCTGGACGTGGACCGCCCACTGACCTACGACCCGGACGAGTACGAGGACCTCTACTAGCGTGGAGAGCTACCTCAGAGAGCGGCTCGCGGAGCTCGGCTACGAGTTGCCGCCGGTCCCGGAGCCCGCAGGCTCCTACGTCCCCGCGGTCCGCGCGGGCGGCCTGGTCTTTACCGCGGGCCAGCTACCTCTCCGCCACGGCGAGCTACTCTACACTGGGAAGGTCGGCGGCGCGGTGACCCCCGGGGAGGCCCGCGAGGCGGCGGCGTTCTGCGCGGTCAACGCCCTCTCCGCCGTCCTCTCGCTGGGCGACGAGGCCTACGGCGGGATCCGGGTCGTCAAGGTCGTGGGATACGTGGCCTCCGCCCAGGGCTTCAGCGGTCAGCCCCAGGTCCTGAACGGGGCCTCGGAGCTGCTCGGGGAGGTCCTCGGAGGGGCGGGTGTACACGCCCGGTCCGCGGTCGGGGTCGCGGAGCTGCCGTTCGACGCGCCGGTCGAGGTCGAGCTGGTAGTGGAGCTCTCTCCGGGCTAGTCGAGCGGCCGGCCGTCGGAGGTATCCGCCGGCTGTAGCTCCCCGTAGGTGTCGGTGTGTATGACCCCGTCCGAGACGACCTGGCCGTTCTGGCTGACCGTCTGGGTAGTCTCCCACTGCGTGACCTCGTTGCCCTCGCCGTCCCGCGTGGTCCGGGTCTTCTCCGAGTCCATCTCCACCTCCCGGCCGGTGGGCTGGCCGTAGATGCGGGCCTCCACAAAGCCGTCGTCGGTCACCTCCTCCCGGAGGAGCAGGTAGCCCGGGGTGTTGTTCCTGAACTGCATGTCGAGCGCCCCGAACCAGACCGTGGCATCGAAGCCCGGCCGGATGTACGGCAGCTCCGCGAAGTGCGGGTGTCGCTCCACGCTCTCCAGGCCCGCGTAGTTCGCGGCCATGTACAGGCTCGAGGAGACCTGGCACAGACCGCCGCCGATGGCCGTGTCCACCTGTCCGTCGATAATGACGCTGGCCTCCTCGTACTCCAGCGGGGCCGCCAGCTCGTTGAAAGAGAAGACCTCTCCGGGGGCCAGTAGCGTCCCGTCCACCACGTCGGAGGCGATCTCGAGGTTCGTTACCCGGCCGGGCTCGTCGTCGTAGGTCAGGTAGTTGGTGCGGAACTCCCCGATCAACTCTTCCGGCTTGAGCCTCTCGGCGACCTGCGTCGTGAGCTCCGGCCGGTCCTGGACGACCGGCACCTCGAACCTGCGCTGGCCCTCGAAGACGCCGGCCTCCACGGCGCCGAGCAGCTCCTGCATCTGGACCGTGCGTCCGATCTGGCTCCGGGTCACGTCTACCTCGTCGCCGTCCACCATGAACTCGGCCTCTATCGCGGGCCGTTGGAGCGTTGCGGGGATGTCGGCCAGGTCCTCCGACAGCCGCTCGCGATCGAGCCCCACGGAGAGGGTCCCGTCCCGCTCCTCCACCGCAAGAGCCCGGCCCATCTGGGCCGGGGAGATGGTCCACTGCTCGCCCCCGGCCTCGAAGATGAGCGGGGCGGACATCGCCCTGCGGGCCCGGTCCCCGGCCGACTCGGCCTCCTCCGTCGAGACCTCGGGGGCGAGCGTCTCGCCGACGAGCTCGGCCTCCCCGGTCAGGTCCTGCACCGCCCGGTCCACGCTCTCTACCGTGGCCGGGACATCTAGCCGGTACCCGTCACTGGCCGACCCGACCGCGACCTCGCTGCCCACGATCCGGACGCTCCCCTCTTCGGGAGCCTCGTCCATCTGCCCGGCCAGCTCCTCCACCTCGGCCCGGGCGAGCTCCGGCCGGTAGCCGACCTCGGGCGGAATGCGCACGGTCCCGAACGCCGACTCGAAGCGCTCGGTTAGACGTTTGGTGAAGCCGCCTTCCCGCCCGACCGCGTAGGCCCGGTCCACGGTGGCCTCGACGTCGAAGTCCACGCCGACCTCCTCGGCCGGGAACGCCACCTCCTCCGAGCCGGTAAACCGCACCTCCTGCAGCGCGCCCTCGGACCGCTCCTCGACCGCGGCGCGGGCCTGATCCGGCGTCATTCCGCCGAGCGAGACGCTGCCGGTCTCTACCCCCCGGTAGACCTTGCCGGCGTTCACCGCGTAGTCGGCGGCCACGAGCACCGCGAGCACCGCGCAGAGCACGAGGACCGGGCCAACGAGCCGCCGCCGGCCAGAGGACCGGGGTCCCGGCTTCTGGGGTTCCGGCTTGCGGGGCTCCTTCTCCAGGAAGCCCTTGAGACCGCTCTCTTCGCCGGAACCCCTCGACCTCTTGACGATCCTCAAAACATCATCCTCCGTGTGCGGAGCCTGCCCGGACTCTACCCTCCCGCACCCATAACGGCCCGGAAGCTTTCATCACCTCAAAGGTTACATTATACAAATAACCGTGGGGCTGGGAGGCACCGGTGCGCACCGGCGAGGGATTTTGCGTGGGGTATAATCCAGGCCTGTCGTAGGATTTTGTTCGAAGACCCGAAGGAGGGTAGCCTTGGCTGCCGAAAACGGTTTCCAGGAGTCCATAACATTCTACACGGGCAGCTACTGCCCCTACTGCCGCGTAGTAAAGAAAGAGCTCGCGCGGCTGGACCTCGATTATGAGTCGGTCAACGCCGACGACGACGGCCGCGAGGAGGTCATACGGCTCTCGGGCCAACGGGCCATCCCGATCCTGACCATCGGCGACGACGTGCTCGTGGACTCGAGCCACATCGTCCGCGAGCTCCGCAAGCGCTACGCCTGAGCCGCAGCCCGCGCCCGGTGTTCACGGGAGAGATAGTCTTTGTCCGCCACGGGCAGTCCACCGCGAACGCGGCGGGCGTTTGGCAGGGCCAGCTAGACTTCCCGCTCTCGGAACTCGGGAGGGAGCAGGCGCGCCGGGCCGGACGGGCGCTGGCGGGCTCGCCGGTCGCGGGTGTGTACACCAGCCCGCTCCTGCGGGCCTCCCAGACGGCGGAGGGCATCGTGCGCGAGCTCTCCGCCGCGGGCGGCTACGGGAACGGGGTCGTGGACCTGCCGGGCCTGATGGAGCGGAGCGGCGGCATGTTCGAGGGTCGGGTATGGGCGGAGTTCCAGCAGGAGAACCCGGGCCTGATCGAGAAGTTCATGAGCCTTCCGGAGGCCGAGGCCTGGAGGCTGGCGGGAGCGGAGGATGACGCCCAGCTCCTCGTCCGGTTCGAGGCGGCCATCTCGGAGATACAGGCCCGGCACGCCGGGTCCGGGGGCTCCATCGTGGTCGTCTCGCACGGTGGCGTCCTGCGAGCCTACCTGAGGCACCTCTTCGGCGAGGAGGTGCTCACCGGCACCCGCCGCGCGCCGAACGCCTCCCTCACGCGCATGTCCTGGAGTACCGGCAGCGGGCACCCTCTCCTCGTGGATTTGGCCCTCACCGGCCACCTGGAAGAGTAAGACCCCGTACCCGGGCGGTAGCTATGCCGGGACGAGCCTTATCAGCTCTCCCTCGAACCTCGGGTCGGCGTAGGCGCTCGCGCCCCGCAGGTAGTCCTCGTTGTAGCGCGGATCAGAGATAAAGTAGACGGGGCGCCCGCTCTCCACGTCGTCGGCGATGTTCCGGTCCAGGGTGCCGCCGTCGAGCCAGCGGAGCGTCACGTCCCCGCGCTCCCCCTCCACGTTCTTCAGGTACGCCGGGGGCAGCACCTGGACCTTGCCGTACACGATGGCTTCCTCCGGCAGCCGCTCGAACAGCGCCTCTGCTCTCTCGCGGTCTGCAAAGTTGTCGCTCTGATCCTCCACGGAGTAGTTGACCGCCAGGGCGATACCGGCCGCCAGCAGGGGCGCGGCGAGCATCAGGGCCGTTAGCCGGCCGCGGCCCGCCAGAGCTCCGGCGGCCACGGCGGAGCCCAGTATCAGGAACAGGTAGACGGGTATGTAGTAGACCTCGATGTCCGCTATCTGGTAGCTCAGGGCGTACGCCAGAGTACACCCGGCCCCGAGCGCGAGGGCAAGGCCCACGGCCGGGTCCCGGCGCAGTACCACCCGGATGCCGTACACACCGCCAGCCAGGAGGACGGCTGCGAGGAGCAAGCCCGCCGGGTGCGCGGCCTGCTCGGAGAACCGCCAGAGAAAGAGCCCGGCGCTCTCCAGGAGCTCCAGCGGCGAGCTGACCATCAGCTCCTGAAAGCGGGCAGCCGAGATCAGTCGCCACGCGTCCATCCAGTCGTTTACCGGGTCCCCGTAGTTGTGCCACGCCCCGGCGAAGCCTCGCAGCGGCACGTACAGGTACACGGAGAGCCCCACGAGAAAGGAACCCCCCACGCCGAGGAGGCGGCGCGCCGGGAGCTCCCGGTGCCTCCCCCAGAACAGGAGCACCGCGTACGCCGGTGCCAGGAGCACCATGCCCGCGTTGTTCCCGAGGGAGAGACCGTAGAGCAGCGCGGCCGCGAGGAGGTAACCCCCTCCGCCGGTGCGGCGCCAGAGGAGGAGCAGGTAGGTCACGCCCAGCAGGAAGGCCGCGTGCAGCGTGTATACCTCGGCGAACACTGCCTGGGACCAGAAGGTCGCCGTGAACCCCAGCAGGAGCCCCGCCCCCAGGGCGGGCAGCGTGCGGGCCCCGAGCTCCAGAGCTACGAGGACCATTAGCGTCACGGAGACCGCGCCGAACACGGCGACCATCAGCGTTACCCGGTAAGCGACGTCTCCGACCGGCAGGAAGGTGAACAGCTTGCCCAGCAGGATGAACGTCGGGTACCCGGTCGGGTGACCCAGCCCCAGGAGCGGGGCCGCTATCTGGAACCGCGCCGCGTCGTTCGAGGCGACCGTCGGTGAGAGGGTGGCGAGGTAGACGAGGAGGGCGAGCGATCCGGCGCCGAACGCCGCGCCCGCCTTCTCCGGCCGCCTTTCGGGGGTCTTGCCGGGCGCCTTACGCCACGGGCCGGACACGGCGAGCGTTGGGCCCCCGGTCGTTCTCCCCGACCTCGTACTCGACCTCGGTGCCCGGTTCCAGGTCGGTGGCGTCTCCCTTCACCTCGGAGTGGTGGACGAATAGGTCGTTGCCCGTGGAGCGGACAATGAAACCGTAGCCCTTCTCCGGGTCGAACCACTTGATGCGGCCCTCTTCCCGGGGAAGCCCCGACGGCTCCTCGTCCTCAGCGGTGGCCGGTTCGGCGGGCGCGGGCTCTTCTTGCCCCTTCCCGGAGTCCTGCGCGAAGAGCGAGGTGACGCTGGCCGCGCCGTTCTCCCCCGGCGGGCGCTGCGGGGCTTCGTGGTCGATCTCGAGCACTATGGAGTCCTTGGAGATCTTGACGAGCACGGACTCCACCCCGGTCCAGTGCTCCTGCCAGATCGGGTCTTCCGCTACCGACGGGTCGAGCCACAGCCCGTAGCCGTCCTGCTGGCCGTGGTCGAGGACGCCCTCGAAGACGCTACCGGGCAGGTCCTCGCGGGTACCGCGGTCCCGGCGGTAGATGTCGTTGCGGCTGCGGAACGACTGCACCGACGAGGCGCTGGTCCCCAGAGCATCGGCGATCCAGTAGTCGGTCTTGCCCGCGTCGACCCACTCTCTTATCTGCTTCATGTGCGGCTTTAACGCTATGCGCTTCTTTGAATCTACCATGGTCCTGCTGACTCCCTTGCGTGCTTCTGTTCCTGGTATAGCCTCGAATTGATAAACATATGATCGTTTCGATGTGCCTCGCCCGCCCGTCCAGGCAGGCTTTTGATCTAATATTACCATTTCTATGCACCGCTTAAACGCCGCATGACGGCCCATACGGAGGAAATTTCTTCCCGATGCCGTCCCTGGAGACCGGCCGCCACAAGCCTCCGGCTTTCCGGGGAGCGCAGAGACACGACGCCCCCGCACTGCTAGCCTGGAGCACCCCCGGGCGGCGCTCTCCTACCGGGAGGCCTCGTCCTCGGAGGTCCCAGGCGCGTCGCCGCCCCGGCCGCTCTCGGGCGCCGCGGGCTCCTGCTCGCCGGCTTCCTCTCCTACGCCCGGCGCGTCCTTGGCCTGCGGGTCCTGGACCCTCGTCGGCTCCTCCCCCCTGTCGGCCGCTTGACGGGCAGCATTGCGGTCGGCGCGGTCCTCGGCGCTCGGCTTCGGGTCTTCTTCCCCCTCTCCAGCTTCGGGCTCCTCCCCGGCTTCGGGCTCGACGGCTTCGGCGGGAGGCTCGGGGAAGGTGGTCACGCCGTCCTGCGCCAGGTTGTCTAGCATCTCTCCGGCTATGGGTGCCGGCAGGTCCATGTGGAGCGCCAGGCCCTCGGCCTCGGCCAGCACCTCGTAGTCGTCGGCGTCCTCTCCGTCGAGGAGGCCCAGGGAGACCAGGGACCGGGCGATGTTCTCCGAGGGGACCAGGGTCTCGCCGCCGCCCGCCACGCGGAGGTACTGCATGAGCCGCAGGTCCACGCCCTCGATCACGCCGGCCACCGGCTCCGTGCCGTAGATGCGGCGCCGGATAAATAGGCGGGTGTCGTGAGAGTTGGCCCAGCGCCGCAGGACCTCCCCCTCGTCCACGTAGTTGTACTGGGCCACCCGGTGCTGGAACTGCCCGAGGAGACGGCCGGTGAGCGTCCGTATCTCCGGATCATCGTAGAACCACTCGTCGCCCTCGACGGTCATGATGCCGCTGACCCGCGGTATCGTGAGCGGCTCCTGCTCCTCGTCCTCCCACGCCTCCTTGAAGCTCCGCACGAGCTCCCGCACCTCGTCCACGGAGCGTCCGCTCTTGGTGAGGGCAGCCTCGTAGATCACGAGCGCCGCCGTGTCGTGCTCGCGGGAGATCTCGTCCACCCTCCGGGCGGCCCGCTCCAGGCGGCGGTCGTAGTCGTCGAGGTTCGTTACCTTCCAGGCAGCCCCGGCGGTCTTCTCGGCTCCTAGCTCAACCATTCTCTTACCCCACTGGTCTGAAAAACGTCTCGTATACCGCCCAATATACAGCATCTCCGGGGTAGATAGAGCCTTACCCGGCGCTCTCCCCGAGGGCGTAGACGCCGGGCGCGGTCTGGACGAACGGGCTCGCCGGGTTGTCCCGGACGTCCACGGAGAGGCGGGCCCGCATCGTGTTCTGGGGCGTGGCCCCGGAGCTCTCCAGGTAGCCGGAGGAGAGCGCTATCTCGGTTATGTCCGCGTAGTGCAGGGGGTGACCGACCTCGCGCAGGACCTCCTCGGCCGCCGCCTTGAAGCCCAGCTACGCCGCCCTACTCGGGGGCTTCCGTGGCGACCTGAGGGTACGCCCCGATCACGCTGACGTAGTTGCAGCGGTCCTCCAGCGACCGGAGGGCCTGCTGGACCCACTCGTCGTCGGGGTGACCCTGGAAGTCCGCGAAGAAGATATACGTCCAGGCCCTCTTGCGGCTCGGACGGCTCTCTATGCGGGTCAGGTTGATGCCCCGATCGGAGAACGCGGCCAGAGCGTCTATCAGGGCGCCGGGGCGGTCCTTGAAGGAGAACACCACGCTCGTCTTGTCCTGCCCCGTCCTGCCGGCCCAGGAGCGTCCGAGGACTATGAAGCGCGTGGCGTTGGTCCGGGCGTCCTGTATGTTCCGGGCCAGGACCACCAGGCCGTGGGACTCGGCGGCCAGCGCGCTCCCGACGGCGGCTACGCCGGGCTCCTCGGTGGCGCGCCGGGCGGCCTCGGCCGTGGACTCGACCTCCTCGATCTCGGCCCGCGGCAGCTCCCGCCTGAGCCACGTCCCCGCCTGAGAGAGGGCCATCGGGTGCGAGCAGACGGTCTCCACGCCCTCCAGGGAGCCCTCGCGGGAGATCAGGTTCTGCGAGACGGGCAGGTAGACCTCGCCGCAGATCTTCAACGGGCTCGCCATCAGCTCGTCGAAGGTGTGGGTAACGGCCCCCTCCATCGAGTTCTCGACCGGGACCACCCCGTGCTGGGCGTCGCCGCGCTCGACTCGGGCAAACACCTCCGAGACCGTAGCCTCGGGCTCGAGCTCGACGCTGGTGCCGAAGGACCTGAGGGCGGCCTCGTTGGTGAACGTGGCCTCCGGCCCCAGGTAAGAGACCTTCAGGGGCTCCTCGAGCGAGATGGAGGCGGAGATGATCTCGCGGAAGACGGCCTCGAGGCCCCGCAGGGGGAACTCTCCCTCACCGAGACCGCGGACCCGGTCCAGCACCTTGCGCTCCCGCTCCGGGGCGTAGGTGCCGAGGCCGTTGGCCTGCTTTATCTCCCCGATCCTGCGGGCCGCGAGTGCCCGCCGGTCGAGCAGCCGCACCATCGCGGCGTCTACCTCGTCTATCTCCCCTCTGAGGCTCTCCATGTCCCCGGGCATCCCGGAAGAACCTTCTCTAGAGAGCATGGCACCACCCCGGTGCATCCGGCGGAGCGTTGTCTGGTGGCTTGCGGATCACGGTTCGGACCTCCTGCGCTAAAGGTCGTGCGGCGGCACGCGGGCTCTCGTCAGGCCTGGTAGGAGGGGCGCCGCAGAGAGACGCCGGACCCGCGGGAGGCACCCGGCCGTAAGCGCCCCTCCTGGATAAATCGGCCGGAGGACGGCGCACCGCCGCTACAACCCGCGTAACTCACGTCTGTCGAGGCTCTCATGGTCGAGGGCAAGTTACCAAAAGCACCCGTAAAGGTCAAAGCCCCTCCGAGCCGTCATCTCTGCTCTACGGGCGGCTGAGCGCCGTAAGGGCCTGCTGGTCTTTCAGCGTGATGCGTCCGGCATCGACCTCTATCACGTCGCGGTTGCGCATCTCGTTGAGCACCTTGGTGACGGACTCCCGGGTGGAGGCGACCATGGCGGCCAGGTCCTGGTGGGTCAGCCTGAGGTCTATGGTCACGGACCCTCCGCGTTCTTCCTGGACGCCGAACTTATGGGCCAGTATCGGGAGCAGGTTGGCGAGCCGGACCTCGGTCTCGCGGGGCAGGAGACACCTGACCAACTCCTCGTACTGCACCAGCCGGAGCTCCAGAAGGGTCATTACCTTGAGCGCTACCTTCGGCTCCTGCCGGATGGCCCGCTCCATGAACACCTTGGGCACCTTGGTGATCGTGCATTCCGTCACGGCCTCGGCGTAGGCTCTTTGAGTGGTCTCCCCGGCGAAGGCCAGGTGCCCGAAGATGTCCCAGGGCCGCAGAAGGCGCAGGGTGGCCTCCTTGGTGCCGGAGTACGGCCGGAAGAGCTTGACCACGCCGGAGATGAGTATGTACAGGGCATCCCCGAACTCACCCTCCCGGTAGATGGCGTCACCGGGGAGATAGGTCCTATCCGCGGAGGCTACCCCCATCTCCTTGAGGAGGCTCAGGAGGCTCTGGCACTCCTGCTCCTGCACCTCCCTCCAACCGGGCCAGGAGAGGTCAACTTCCACGACAGCCCTCGCAAAGCGCAACGGCCCTCCGCCGTCGCACGGAAAGCAGCGGAACGACAAAGTTCATAGATAGGTTCAGATAAGACATATTCCCTTCTAGTGTATCTCATCTGGCCGGGTAACGAGCCTGCGCGGCGAGCGGCGCGGTACCGGCCACGGCACCCGGCGGTTACGCTATAATGCGGCCAACAGAGGCGGTGGCAAGGAGTTTCAGGTGCGGGAACGTTTAGCATTCGGGATATTAATAGGCGTTCTGATATTCCTCTTCGCCATTGTCTTTGCGGTGCTCGGCCGCGGCGAGTACCAGCCGCCGGGCTCTGAAGGCCTGATCTACCTGCCCCAACTCGTGCTCGCCGCCGGTGAGCACCTCCCCGGCTCTCCCTTCTAGCCCCTCACCGGCCTCTTAGGCCGGACCACCTGCGTCGCGGTTGACCGCGATCTCGTAGGAGCCCATCTGCGGGTGCCCCGAGAGTAGGCCCGCGCTGTCGCTTCTGGCGTGAGCCTTCTTGAAGGAATCGCTGTGGACCCAGGAGTCGAACGCCTCCCGATCCTCCCAGCGCGTGATCACGAGCACCTCCGTGGCGTCCTCGGCGCGCAGCACCTCCATGGAGACGAACCCCGGGAAGTCCTGCACCTCCCCCCGGCTCCCCGCGAACTGCTCGACGATCCGGTCCGCGGCGCCCTCTTTTACCGGCAGCCGGTTGGTGATTGCTATCATCCGATCCTCCTCGTCTCTCCTGACAGAACCGCAGTATATCCCCCCTCGGACCCGGCACCGCGAGAAACTTTGCACTGATCCAAGCGTATAGCTCATTGCGTAGAGTTTAGTAGAGACAGGTCGAGGTATAACGCCTGTCACACAAGGGCGAATAGAGGTTTGGAAGGCACCGGCAGATGGTAAGATCAATACTAGTTACTGAAACTGATTTAATATATACGTTTCATCTACGAGGAGGCTGGTTTGGCTACTACCAGCGTGGATAAGAAGACGGACATCGTCAAGGCTGCGCGGGAGACGGAGACGCCGGAGTTGCTGGCCAAGTACCTGGCGCACATCGGCCGCGGGAGCCTGTTGACCCACGCCGAGGAGATAGAGCTCTCCAACGCCGCCAAGGACGGCGACACCAGGGCCCGCAAGCGGCTTATAGAGAAGAACCTCCGCCTCGTGGTGAGCGTGGCAAAGAAGTACC
>JACCZN010000082.1 GCA_013695915.1 Rubrobacter sp. | reverse complement strand
AGCGCCTTCGCCCCGACGATAGACGTACTCAGCACGCTCGCCACGGCCGTCGTGATCGGCTTCGGCGGCTACCTGGTCGTGTCGGGGACGCTGACCGTCGGCCTGTTGACGGCGTTCCTGATCTACGTGCAACAGTTCTTCCGCCCCATCCAACTCGCCTCGCAAGTCTACACCCAGGCCCAGGCCGCCCTCGCCGGAGCCGAACGCATCTACAACGTCCTCGACGAGAAACCGGAACCCCCCGACCCACCCGGCACCCCAAGACTAAAAACCATACAAGGCCGCATAGAGTTCGAGAACGTATTCTTTGCCTACGACGAGGGCCGCCCGGTGCTCCAGAACATCAGCTTCGAGGTCGAGCCGGGGCAGACGGTCGCGCTGGTCGGGCCGACGGGGGCGGGCAAGACCACGGTCGCTAACCTCATCCCCCGCTTCTACGACGCGACCGCCGGGACAGTGCGCATAGACGGTCACGACGTGCGCGAGGTAGAGAGGCGAAGCCTGCGCGAGAAGATCGCCACAGTTCTGCAGGAGCCGTTCCTCTTCTCCGGGACCATTGCGGAGAACATCGGCTACGGCAAGGAAGATACTACCCGGGAAGAGATAGAAGCCGCCGCCCGCACAGTCAGCGCCCACGATTTTATCGTCGCCCTACCTGATGGCTACGACACGAACCTCGGAACGGGCGGCGGTACTCTGAGCCAGGGCCAGCGCCAGCTAGTCTCTTTCGCCCGGGCGGTACTCGCCGACCCGCGCATACTCATCTTGGACGAGGCTACGAGCAACATAGACACCCGAACCGAGGCGCTCATACAGGAGGCTCTGAGTACGTTGCTGGAGGGGCGCACGAGCGTGGTGATAGCGCACCGTCTCAGCACAATCCGCACGGCCGATTTGATCCTGGTGATAGAAGCCGGCCGCGTCGCCGAGCGCGGTACCCACGACTCGCTGCTAGCAAGAGGCGGTCTCTACGCCGACCTCTACCACCGCCAGTTCCGCGAACCCGTCACTCCGACTCCCGACGGCTGACCGCGCACGCCCTTGTAGCCGTGTTCAGACCAACCGGGCTGGAGTCGCATCGGCGCTGTTTAGCGGGACACTCCGCAGAAATCTACTCACCCCGACTAATGATGCCTGTTCCGCTCTCCGTACCATACGGCGGTCATCCCTTTTCGCGTCTGCTTTGCTGCCGGTGATGCATACAGAGCACCGGGCCGGATCTGCGATAATCAACGAACCAGTCGACTTGTTGAGTAGGTGTGCATGATGTCCGGGTCATCAGAAGCTAGTGAGGCGGGCGAGAACCTGCGGCGCCGCAACCACGAGCTCTCCGTGCTGAACGAGATAGCACGCGAACTCAACCGCTCAGTCAACCTGAGCGAGGCGCTGGAGTTCACCCTGGCACAGGTCGCCGAGTTGTTGGACTTGAGGACCGGTTGGATCTGGCTGGTCGGCGAAGACTCTCCGCGACCCTATCTTGCCGCCTCCCGGAACCTGCCGCCCGCTCTGGCGGAAAATCCATCCCGCATGGACGGCTCCGGCTACTGCTACTGCCTCGACACCTACAAGAAGGGCGACCTCGAAGGAGCCGCCAACGTCAACGTGCTCACCTGCACCCGGCTCAAAGGCCTCGTGGACGGCACCGACGGTCTCCGCTACCACGCCTCGATCCCGCTCTACGCCGGGGACAAGAAGCTCGGCGTCCTGAACGTCGCCAGCCCGGACTGGCGGAGCCTCTCACCCGAAGACTTGCAACTGCTCTACACCATCGGCGACCTGCTCAGCATCGCCGTCGAGAGAGCCCGGCTCTTCTCCCAAAGCGCCCGTCTCGGCGCGCTCGAGGAACGTAACCGGCTAGCGCGCGAGATCCACGACACTCTAGCCCAGGGCCTGACCGCCACCACGCTCCAGCTCGAATCCGCCGACGCCTTACTGGATGTCGGCGAGTCCGAACGAGCCCGCACACCCCTGCGCCGCGCCCTCACCCTCACGCAGGGTAACCTGGAAGAGGCCCGGCGCTCCGTGCTGGACCTCCGCGCAACCCCGCTCGAAGATCGCCCGCTCGCCGAGGCGCTCGAAGTCCTCGTGAACAGGTGGGAAGCGGAGACGGGTGTCGGGGTGAGTTTCAAGGCGGTGAACGGCGGCCGTCCGTTGCCGCCCCACGTCGAGGCAGCCCTGTACCGCATCTCCCAGGGAGCCCTCGCGAACGTCGCCCGCCACGCGGAGGCGGAGCAGGCAACCGTCCGGTTCGTCGTCACTCCGGAGAAGGTCTGGCTCACCATCGAGGACGACGGCCGGGGCTTCGACGTCTCGGAAGCGCCCGGAGACCGGCACGGGCTCGTCGGGATGAGGGAGCGGGCGGAGATGCTCGGCGGCGCACTCGAACTGCAAAGTGGCCCCGGTAAAGGGACCTGCGTCGAGGTGACGGTTCCGTTGGAGAAGCTCTAAGGTGGAAGGCGCGAAGATCCGGATCCTCGTGGCCGACGACCACCCGATGCTGCGCGAGGGCCTCGTGGCCGTTTTGGGCACCCAGCCGGACTTCGAAGTCGTCGGTGAGGTGGCGGACGGTGCGGAGGTGGTGCGGCTGGCGGAGCGCCTTGGGCCGGACGTGATCCTGTTGGACCTCGAGATGCCGAACGTGGACGGCGTGGCCGCCCTGGAGCGCCTGAAGGAGAGCGGAGCCGAAGCCCGAACCGTCGTCTTCACCGCCTACGACACCGACGAGCGCATCCTGGGCGCCCTGCGTGCCGGGGCGCGTGGATACCTCCTCAAAGGCGCCTCCAGAGACGAGATCTTCTCCGCCATCCGCACCGTCAACTCCGGCGGCTCGCTCCTGGAGCCCACCGTGACGAGCAAACTGCTAGACAACGTGGGCGACAGACGGCCTCCGCACGAGGGCCTCACCCCGCGCGAGCTGGAGGTGCTCGCGCTGCTCTCCCGCGGCCTGCCCAACAGGGAGATCGCCGGGAAGCTGTTCATCACCGAGCGGACCGTCAAGTTCCACGTCGGCTCGATCCTCGCAAAGCTCGGTGCCTCCAACCGTACCGAGGCCGCCAGGGTCGCCACCCGCCAGGGCCTGGTCGAGCACCACTAGACCTGTACCTCCGTACAGCCCGAAGTCCATCCTTCCGCACGATGCCGGGAGTAGCTCCGCGCGGCATCATCTGTCTGTAACCGGCAACAGAAGGAGGCACCGGCATGCATAACAATGCCGCAGAGAAGATAGAGCGCGAGGTCGGTAGCTGGCCGGGCGTCACGGCCGAGCCCCACACCAGGGGTGTCGGACGGCAGTTCCACCACGGTCGGGTCGAGCTCGGACACCTGCACGGGGACAGCCTGGCCGACCTGCCGTTTCCCAGGAAGCTCCGCGACGAGCTTGTCGCAGAGGGACAGGCTTCGGTTCATCCTCCGCTACCGGACTCGGGCTGGGTGCGCCGGAGCATAGAGAGCCTCGAGGACGTGGCGGAGATAGTGGAGCTCTTCCGGCTGAATTACGAGCGTGCCAGAGCTCGGGACGAGCGCCGCGCCCGGAGAGCGGAAGGCGAGGTCCGGACATGAGAAAAGATAGCCAAACTGCTCTCGTAACCGGGGCCTCACGGGGGCTCGGGCTCGCACTCGCCCGCGGTCTCGCCGAGAGAGGCTGGGAGCTTGTCCTGGACGCCCGGGGCGAGGAGGCCCTCGAAGCCGCCCGCTCCGAACTGGCGGAACTCACCCGGGTCACGGCTCTCGCCGGCGACGTAACGGGCGGGGAGCACCGGCGCAGCCTTGCGGCCGCCGCCCGGGAGTCCGGCGGTCTGGACGCGCTCGTAAACAACGCCAGCACCCTCGGGGCGAGCCCGCGACCCTACCTGCTGGACTACCCGCCGGATGCGCTGGAGGAGGTCTACCGGACCAACGTCCTCGCGCCGCTCGCCCTGATCCAGGAGGTCCGCAACGCACTGAAGCCGGGGGCCAGGATCGTCAACGTGACCAGCGACGCCGCCGTGGAGCCATACGAGGGGTGGGGCGGGTACGGCTCCAGCAAGGCCGCTCTGGAACAGCTCTCCGCGATCCTCGCCGCCGAGAATCCACAGTGGCGCGTCTACCGGGTGGACCCCGGCGACATGCGGACCAGGATGCAGGGGGAAGCCTTCCCGGGAGAGGACATCAGCGATCGCCCTCCCCCGGAGGAGAGCGTGCCGGCCCTGATCTCACTGCTGGAGGACGACCTTCCGGGCGGGCGTTACGCGGCGCGGAGCCTGCTCGATACCGAAGAGAGGGGTCGAACATGAGGCAAGCCGCACTTACATACAGAGACGATCTGGAGACGACGGCTATCCCGCCACTCGATTTCGAGCTGCCGCCGGAGCTGGAGGCGAACGCACCGCCGGAGGCCCGCGGTCTCCGGCGCGACGAGGTGCGCCTGATGGTCTCCTACGTGGACGGAGATCACTTCACTCACTCGCGCTTCTCCGATATCGGGGGCTTCCTCGAAGCCGGAGACGTGCTCGCGATCAACACGAGCGACACCATGAAGGCCGCGCTCCCGGCCGTGCGCGACGGCGGCGTGGAGCTCGAGCTCCACCTCTCGACCCACCTTCCGGGCGATGTGTGGACCGTGGAGCTACGTACCCCGGTCTCCCCGGCGTCGGAGCCGTTCCACGGCGCGGCCGCCGGGGAGACGCTGCGCCTGCCGGACGGAGCAGAGGCTACCCTGCGCGCGCCATACTCGCGCGACCGGCGGCTCTCGTCTTCGGAGAGCAACCGCCTGTGGATCGCCACACTCGAAGGGTTGCCGGTCCCGTTCGATGAGTACGTCGAGAGGTACGGTTCTCCCATCCGCTACGGGTACGTCCGGGAGGAGTGGCCGATCGGCTACTACCGCACAGTCTACGCCACCGAGGCCGGGAGCGCCGAGATGCCCTCTGCGGGAAGGGCGTTCACGCCCGGGGTCATCACCCGCCTCGTCGCCGGCGGGGTACAGGTGACGCCGCTCCTGTTGCACACCGGCGTCTCCAGCCCGGAGGACGACGAGCCGCCCTACGAGGAGTACTACCGGGTCTCCCCGGAGAGCGCCCGCCGGGTCAACGCGGCGCACGAGCACGGCGGACGGGTCGTGGCGGTCGGCACCACCGCCGTACGAGCCCTGGAGACCGCCGCCGACCGCGAAGGCATCGTTCATCCCGGCGAGGGCTGGACGGATCTCGTCGTTACCCCGCACAGAGGGCTGCGGGCGGTCGACGCGTTGCTCACCGGGCTGCACGAGCCGCGCTCCTCCCACCTGTGGATGCTGGAGGCGCTGGCCGGTCTCCGGCACCTCCGGCTCGCCTATGCCGAGGCGCTGCGGGAAGGCTACCTCTGGCACGAGTTCGGCGACCTGCACCTGATACTGCCCGGATGCGGCCCGGGACCGTAACCCGACTCCCACGGACAAAGAGAACCAGACGGAAGGACCTTCCAGGAGGTTAGAGGAGATGCAGAACACGCAGATACGGAACGCGATACCGCCCGGCAGGCGTAATGAGCAAGGAGCTACCGGAGACTATCGAGCACGAGGTGCTTACCTGGCCCGGAGCCTGCAGGAAGAGGGACGAGTACGGCCCAGGCGTCACCGGCCACAGCATCGAGCCGGGCAAGCGAGCCCCACCCCGCGTGTCCAAACGGCCGGTCGTCTGTAGTTGTCGGATACCAGTGGGATAAAGAGGTGCTTGGGAACGTAGGACCTTCCGCATAGACTATGAGCGGGCGCCGCAGACCCCAAGCGCCGCGGCGGATCGACGAACCTTACGCGCGAGAGGAGACGAAGAGCGTGACTCTGGTTACCAGGACGACCGGCGATGTCGGTTGGCGCGTTGCCTCACACCTGCTGCGCACGAGCGCCGCCGTCCGGTCGCCAACCGGCGGACCGGGTTCTGCCCGCCTGCCGGGCGACGTAGTCGATGACCTCGAACGGCGGACCGATCCCATCACCCCCGGATTGGCGGCCTGATCTTGCAGCCCATCATCTCCGTATCCAGGCTCTCCAAGACCTACGCCTCGGGCTTCGAGGCGCTCAAGGACATCGACCTGGGGATCCAGCGCGGGGAGATCTTTGCCCTGTTGGGCCCGAACGGCGCGGGAAAGACGACGCTGATCAACATCATCTGCGGCATCGTCAATCCCACCCGGGGCACTGTTCTTGCCGGTGGTCATGACATCATCTCCGAATACCGGGCGGCCAGGTCCATGATCGGTCTCGTCCCGCAAGAGTTGACGACCGATGCGTTCGAGACCGTCTGGGCCACCGTCACCTTTAGCCGGGGTCTGTTCGGCAAACGGGCAAACCCTGCCTACATCGAGAAAGTGCTCAAGAACCTGTCTCTGTGGGACAAGAAGGACAGCAAGATCGTGACGCTCTCCGGCGGCATGAAGCGCCGGGTCATGATCGCCAAAGCCCTATCGCACGAGCCGCGGATTCTCTTCCTCGACGAGCCGACAGCGGGCGTCGACGTCGAGCTGAGGCGGGACATGTGGCAGATGGTGCGCTCGCTGCGCGATACCGGCGTGACCATCATCCTCACCACCCACTACATCGTCGAGGCCGAAGAGATGGCCGACCGGATCGGGGTGATCAGCAAGGGAGAGATCATCCTGGTCGAAGACAAGACCGAACTCATGCGCAGGCTTGGCAAGAAACAACTGACGCTACAGTTGCACGGCGCGCTCGACGAAATCCCGGGCGAGCTTGCCGAATACCGCCTGGAACTCACGGCAGACGGTAACGAGTTGATCTACACCTACGACACGCAAACCGAGCGCGCGGATATCACCGCCTTGCTAGCTGACCTGAACGCAAAGGGAGTCAGGGTCAAAGACCTCCAGACCAAACAAAGCTCGCTGGAAGAGATCTTCGTAGACCTGGTGAAGGAGAGATAATGAACTTTCACGCGATCCGCGCGATCTACATGTTCGAGATGGCGCGTACCTGGCGCACATTGCTTCAGAGCATCGTCTCGCCGGTCATCTCGACGTCTTTGTACTTTGTAGTCTTCGGCGCGGCGATCGGCTCGCGCATTACCGATATCGATGGGGTCAGCTACGGTGCCTTTATCGTGCCCGGACTGATCATGCTGTCGCTGCTGACGCAGAGCATCTCCAACGCCTCGTTCGGCATCTTCTTCCCCAAGTTCACCGGCACGATATACGAGCTCTTGTCGGCTCCCGTCTCCTACGTCGAGATCGTTATCAGCTACGTAGGAGCGGCCGCGACCAAGTCGATCATCCTGGCCCTGATCATCCTGGCTACGGCGGGCCTGTTCGTGCCACTCGAGATCGCGCACCCGCTGTGGATGATCACGTTCCTCGTGCTCATAGCGGTGACCTTCAGCCTCTTCGGCTTTATCCTCGGCATCTGGGCCGACGGTTTCGAGAAGCTGCAACTCGTGCCGTTTCTTATCGTCACGCCGTTGATCTTCCTTGGCGGTAGCTTCTACTCCCTGGATATATTGCCGCCGTTCTGGCAGACGGTCACCCTCTTCAATCCCGTTGTCTATCTGATCAGCGGCTTCCGCTGGAGCTTCTATGGGATCTCCGATGTGGGCGTCGGTGTTAGCCTGAGCATGACGGTCCTCTTCCTGGCCGTATGCCTGACGGCGGTGTGGTGGATCTTCAAAACGGGGTACCGGCTCAAGACGTAACATCGGCGGAGACGACCTGCCGAGCACGAAGAAGTTCCGGGATGTCAGGAGATCCAGGCGTACCGCGCTCGTGGTGTACGACGCTGTCCAGCTACCGTAGCAGCCCCGAGATATCGAGGCCCACAACCGTTGATCCGCTCCGGCCGCAACGCATTGTCGCCCGGGACAAGGTCATTCCTCCCGCCGTTCGGCTTCTTTGGCTCTATCCTGCCGGAGCGAGCGCCAGACCTCTCCGAGACTGACCCGGGAGCCGAAACGCAGTACGGACCCGGCGTAGATCCTGGCCGCGAGGAGCACGAGCCCGGCCGTGGCGAGGATCATGAGCAGGGTGGCGAGCGCGACCTCCCATGCGGCGGCCTCGCCGAAGCCCATGCGCAGCAGCATCAGCATCGGCGTGAAGGGCGGGACGAAGGAGAGCGCCTGGGCCGTGACAGAGCCGAGGTCTCCGAGCTGGGAGAATGACACCCCGTAGCCGCCGAAGATCAGGACCATGAGCGGTATCTGAGTATACTGCACGTCCTCCTGCTTGGAGACCAGCGAGCCGGCCACGGCGAACAGACAACTGTAGAACGCGAACCCGAGGATGAACCACAGGAGGATCGCCCCCGCGGCCCCGAATGTCGCGGGTGGTAGCTCGAAACCCGCAACAAGGGCCGCAGCGAGACCCAGAGAGCCGAGCAGCACGAGCTGCCCGAGGCCCAGGAGCCCTATCCCTATGATCTTCCCCGCAAGGAGCTGCCACGGCCGCACGGTCGAGAGGACTATCTCTACCACTCGCGAGGACTTCTCCTCCACGACGCCGTTGGCGATCCAGTACCCGTACAGGTAGATGGTCAGGAACAGCAGCACCAGCCCGCCGAGCGCCACGAGCGAGGCTCCCGGCTCCGAAGCCTCCGGCGCGCCGACATCCTCCACGGCGAGCGGATCGGGCTCCAGAGAGGCCTCCACCTCCCCGGGCGGCACGCCGGCCTCCTGCAGGGTCTCGGCGGCGGCGAGATCCTGGGCGCTGGACTGCAGCAGCGCCTCCAGGTTTCCCTCCACGAGACCGTCGACCAGTATCCGCTCACCGTCCACGACCGCCGCGTCTACCTCTCCACCCTCCACCGCCCGTTCGGCCGCCGCCGCATCGGACAGCGGCTCGAACGAGACCTCGGCATCGAAGGCCGGGGCCTGCTCCTCCACGAGCGCCGCTAACGGCCCGGTCTCCTCCCCCACGACAGCGACCTCATACTCCTGCGGCCCGACCCCGCCCGCCAGGGCTCCGAGGACCCCGCCACCGAGCGCGAGCAGCAGGGTAAAGACCGTGAGGAGGATAAAGCCGCGGTCCCGGAGCCTCTCCGTCATCTCGCGAACGGCGATCAGGCGCACCCCCCTCACCCGTCCATTGCCTCTCGGAAGATCTCCGCGAGCGAGCGCCGCTCGATACCGAAGTGCTCGACCCGGCCCGCAGCCCGGGCTCTATCCAGCACCTGCTGCTCGTCCGCACCCTCCCCGAGGAGGAGAAGGCCCCCGGAACCGTCGGCCCTCTCGACACCCGCCAGCCCCACCTCCCATTCCGTGGCACTCTCGCCCGTACCCTCGTCCCGGACGACTACCCGCAACAGCCTGCGGCTACCGGAGGACCGTAGCTCGGCCACCGGCCCCTCCGCCACGAGCGAGCCGCGATCCAATATCGCCACGGCCTCGCACAGCCGCTCCACGAGCTCTAGCTGGTGGCTGGAGAACAGCACGGGCACCCCCTCCGCCGAGCGCTCCAGGAGCACCCCGGAGAGGTCGTCCACGCCCACGGGGTCGAGCCCGGAGAACGGCTCGTCGAGCACCAGGAGCTCCGGCTCGTGGACGAGCGCCGCCGCGAGCTGCACCCGCTGCTGGTTGCCCAGGGAGAGCGCCTCCACCCGGTCCCCGGCCCGCTCCCGCACGCCGAGCCGCTCCATCCACTTCGCGGTGCCCTCCGCAGCCTCGCCAGAGGAGAAGCCGTGCAGCCGGGCGAAGTATACGAGCTGCTTTCCCACCCGCATCTTCGGGTACAGCCCCCGCTCCTCCGGCATGTAACCGAACCGTCGGCGCGCCCCGGCGTCCACCGGCTCGCCGCGCCAGAACACCTCTCCTCGGTCGGCCTCGAGTACGCCGAGCACGATCCTCATGGCCGTGGTCTTTCCCGCGCCGTTGGCCCCCACGAAGCCGAACACCTGCCCCTCCCCGACCTCGAAGGAGAGCCCGTCGAGCGCCACCACCGGACCGTAGCGCTTGCACAGACCCCGCAGCTCCAGCCCGCCGCTCAAGAGCGCCCCCGGAGCAAGAGCAGCCCCACTGCGGCGCTCGCCCGGACGTCGAACGCCTGCCACCGCTCGTCCGAGGGCTCGGACCACAGGAGCCTAACCACCTCGCTACGGTCTCCCAGCAACAGCACCGCCCCGTAGACCACCATGACGGCCATCATCGTAACGCCTAACACCGCCCGGTACAGGGAGTACCCCTTCCCGGAGGACAACTCCCGGCGGGTGTAAGCCTTCTAAACTCCGAACCGACCGAGGGCTCTCTCAACCGAGGCCAGATACCCGCCGCCGAAGAAGTACACGTGTACCAGGAGCGGGTAGAGGTTGTAGAGGTCGCGGCGGGTCTCGAAGAAGCCCTCGTCTATGCCCCGGATCTCGGCGTACCGCTCGAGGAAGTCCTCGCCGAAGGAGTTGAAGAGGCTGATGAAGGCCAGCTCGATCTCCGGGTCGGCGTGGTAGATGGCCGGGTCCAGGAAGGCCGTCACCCGGCCGTCCTTCGCCAGCACGTTCGCGCTCCAGACGTCGCCGTGGACGAGCGCGGGCGGGTTCGGCGTCCCGATCAACCCCTCCAACCGCCCGGCGAGCCGCTCCACCCGCGCCAGCTCCGTAGCGGGCAGCCGCCCCGCGCGGTGGGCTACCCCGGCCATGTACAGGAGCCGCTGCTCCCGGAAGAACTCGACCCAGTCCCGTGTCGGCGGGTTCGGCTGCTCCAGGCTGCCTATCAGCGTGTCGCGCTCGTGGCCGTAGGTCTCGGCCGTTACGCCGTGCAGGTCGGCCAGCAACTCCGCCGCGTGATGCTCGACCTCCCGCGTGAAGCGGCTCGCACCCTCCACGAACTCCATCAGCAGCAGCGTCTCCGAGCCGTGGTAGACCTCGGGGACGGGCAGGTCGCTGTGCTCCCGCAGGTAGCGGAGCATGTACGCCTCGCGGTCCAGGTTGGCCTCGGCCTCCCGGTCCACCTTGGCGACCACCACCGAGCCGTCCGAGAGCTCGGCACGGTACACCTCCCCGATGCAACCACCGCCCAGCGGCCGGGCGCTTACGATCCGCTCTCCGAGAGAGGCCTCGACCCCCTCGGCGACTACCCTCTCAGACACGCTGGCCGAGGTGCTGTCGGCGGATGTCCTCCACGAGCCCCTCGGAGGCAGCCTCCGCGAGGTCCATCGCCCGCTCGAAGCCCCCGTCGCCGCCGAAGTACGGGTCCGGCACCTCGGTATCGGGCAGGTCCGGGGCATACTCCATGAAGAGCCGGAGCTCGGCCCGTTTTCCCCGGCACGTCGCCGCAGCGGCCTCGTAGTTCTGCCGGTCCATCACCAGTATGTAGTCGAACCGGTCGCAGTCCTCCAGCGCAAGCTGGCGGGCCCGCTGCGAACCGAGCTTGATGCCGCGTCCCGCCGCACTCTTCGTGGCCCGCGCGTCCGGGACGTCGCCGATGTGGTAGGAGCCCGTGCCCGCGGAGTCCACCTCCACCTCCCCTTCCAGCCCCTCCCGCCGCAGGACGTCCTCAAAGACCCCCTGTGAGATCGGGGACCGGCAGATGTTACCCAGACACACGAACAAGACCTTTACCGACATATGTCACCTCCAGATCGTTGCAGACAGGCCAGACCATACAGATACCAGATCCGGCTCCGGATCTCACCTCCCGTCCGCGAAGAGAGCCGTCTCCAGGGAACGTGGCCCGGAGACGGCTCTGGTTCTCCACCGGGTACCGGCGTACCCGGGTTCAGTGCGCTGCCAGGCTCGGGCTGTCGGAGTTCAGGTGAGTGTAGACTGCCGTCTCGAACTCCATGTAGCCGCCGAACGATACCGCGTCGGCGAACGGCAGGATCTGGGTGGCCCAGAAACCTCCGAGGCCGTTCTTGCGGTCGATCCAGTAGTAGAGGTTGGCGAGCCCCGCCCAGCCGAGCTCGCCCGCCGGACGGCCGGTCGGCGCGTCCT
>JACCZN010000061.1 GCA_013695915.1 Rubrobacter sp. | reverse complement strand
GACCATTATCCAGAGACATTCCTCTCCCGAGTCGTTCCGCCGGGGGCAGGAGTACTACCGGCAGGGCTCTGTGACCTCCCTGATCCAGCGGGGTCGGGAGCTTGCCGCGGAGGTTGCCGGTAGTGAGCTTGCTCCCTACGAGGTTCGCGTCGTCTTCGATGAGGCCGGCATCGTCGAGTCCTCGTGCAGTTGCC
Organism: Rubrobacter sp.; assembly: GCA_013695915.1. GTDB lineage: Bacteria > Actinomycetota > Rubrobacteria > Rubrobacterales > Rubrobacteraceae > Rubrobacter_A. The sequence continues at coordinate 12,586 of JACCZN010000061.1, read as the reverse complement.
CGTATGACTGGGGCGGCGCGTGCAAGCACGTTGTCGCCACCCTGCTCGCCTGCCTCCACGAGCCGGAGTCCGTAAGGGAGTTGCCCGCCCTCGAAGAGACTCTCTCCGGGCTGGAGAGGGAGGAGCTAGAGGACCTCGTGCTAAAGTTGGCAGAGCGCTACCCTTCTCTGAGTGGAGTCATCGAGGGCGAGCTCGCCCTCTCGGACTCTTCGGAGCCCCGCCCGGTTAACGCGGATGCCATCCGGCGCAGGCTCCGCGCCAGCATCCAGGCTCCGGGATATATGGAGCCCTACGACGACTACTGGCACCCTTCCGGAGACCTGGACGAGGCTCACCGCGTCCTCGAAGGCGCGTGGAGCCTGATCCGGGCGGACGATGCTCGTGGCGCCCTGCAGGTACTGGAGGCTATCACCGAGGAGTACCTGGACGCGCCCGACTGGGAGATGATGGGCGACTACGGCGGTGACCTCCTGGATCTCTTCGAGGAGGCGGGAGCGGCCTTCGCGGAGGCCCTGTTGAGCGTGGAGCTCACCCCTCACGAAAAGGAGGACTACAGCGCAAAGCTCGACGTGTGGTGGGGCGAGCTCGGAGACTACGGCGTAGGAGATACCTTCGGCGCGGCCTTCCGAGCCGTCGAGCAGGGCTGGTCCTACCCGCCGCTGGTCGGGGTGCTGGAGGGCAGAATCACCGACGAGGACTTCTTCGATGAGCTTCTCGACGACCCGCTGACCATCGCCCGCCTCAATGTGCTGGAACGCCGGGGCCGCCACGAGGAGTACCTGCGCCTCTCACAAGCCGCGGGCGAGGACACGAGCCACGCCATCATGCTCGTCCGGCTCGACCGGGCGGAGGAGGCCGTGGAGTACGCCTCCAGGCACCTGAGCACCCCGGAGCAGGCTCTCGCCGTGGCCGAGGCCCTGCGTGAGCAGGGCGATACGGAGGGCGCACTACGCCTCGGAGAGCGCGGGCTCTCGCTGGAAGGCCGGAAGGTCCGTCTGGCGGGCTGGGTCCGGGACCTGGCGGAGGGTCTGGGACGCCGCGGGCTCGCCCTCCGGGCGGCCGTGGCCGCCTTCCACGCCGACCCGGGCCTCGTCCCCTACCAGCGGGTGGGGGAGCTTGCCGGCGAGCGCTGGCCCGAGCATCGCGAGCGATTGTTGGACCACCTGCGCCAGAGCACCTCCTACTTACCCATCGGACACGTGGAGGTCTTCCTGCACGAGGACCTTGTCGGGGACGCGATCGCCGCGGTCGAAGGGGAGGCGGCCGGGTCCTTCGTTGGCTCCCTGGTGGCTCGAGTAGCGGACGCGGCCATCGAGTCGCACCCGGATTGGGTAATCGAGACCTGCCGCAGGCCGGCCGAGGAGATCATGAACGAAGGCCGCTCCAAGCACTACGAGGAGGCCGTAAGCTGGCTGGCCAAGGCGCGGGACGCCCATCTGGCCTCCGGGCGCGAGCAGGAGTGGCGAGCTTATCTCGAGGAGCTCATCGCTCACCACCAGCGCAAGTACAAGCTGCGGCCGATGCTGGAGGACCTCGCAGTGTAGAGAAGCTCCAGGCACCTCCCCTGAGCCTGGACCATCCCGAGCAGCGAACAGCCCCCCTGTCACGTTCGGCGAGGAGAGATGCCCCCGGGTTTTGCTGCTCTCCCGTATACAAGGTACGGGCTAGCCTTCGGGGCTCCTTGAGTGATGCCCTCAACGGAGAAGTCGAGGCGGTTATCCATGTAGAGCACGAACCTCTCGTACGGGTTGACGTGGGCCTAGATCTTCGCGGCGGCCTTGCCGTGTCTATGCTCCCTATCCGGCCTCCCCGGCGTCGAAGTCGCCCCCAGGCCCACGAGAGTGCCCTTGGTAGTCCCCACCTCCCGAGGGCAGTCAGGCATCGATGCTCGTCGAGGGCTCCGGCTGCCTCCCAGGTTGGCGGGCTAGCCGAGTTGGTGAAGATGCTCGACGCCACCCGCACATCCGAAAGAGAGGAAGGCCAGACGTGTCCCGAGGAGCAGGTCCCCCCGACCATAGCCACAAGCAAGCCTCCTCCGCTGTGTCTCGGTATCCGCCTTGCCCTCTCGGAGCGCGGATAGCGGTCCCCGGACTACTCCCCGGCCGTCTCCTGCGGGTACTCTACGGGACCGCCGAACGCGAAGGTCTCCCGTGGATTAAACCTTTCCCCGTCTTTGTCCGAAAACCCTGTGTGGATGTCCTGGTTTGCATGGAGGGAGAGCTGCGTGCAGCGGATCGGAGGAGGAGTGGGGGCAGAGGAGGGTGCTGGTGGTCTGTCCTTCTTCGACGGTTGTCTCTGGGGCGTGCTCGCGGTCGGGCCTGACGGGAGCATCCTGAGGGCGAACCCCGCGGCCCGCGGTCTTCTGGGCTACTCCGGCGAGGAGCTCGAGGAGAGGAGTTGGGCGGGGCTTCTGGATGAGGAGGGTCGTACTCTGCGGTCTCTCGAAGACGGGTTCGAGGGTGAGATCGAGCTCTCGGGCAAGGACGAAGTCTCCTTTCGGGCGGAGGTCTCGGTCTTCGAGGCCGCGGACGGCGGGGGGTTCGGCGTCCTCTTCCGGGAGGCCGCCGGTGAGGACGCGGAGAAGGAGGGCCTGCTGGAGAGTCTGAGGGCGCTCATGGGTCTCCACGAGGCGGGCCGGGTGCTCGGCTCTACGCTCGACGACGCGGAGATAGGCCAGAGGCTGCTGGAGATCCTCGAACGCACCTCGAGCCTCACGGCCGGTGAGATAAGCCTCTACGACGAGTCCGGACGGCTTTACACGCTCAGCGCCGCCGGTAAGGACGGTACGCAGAGCCCCGCCTCCGGGCCGGAGGTCGAGTCTCTGCGGGAAGCGGCATTGGAGAGCGGGGAGAGGCAGGCCCTGTGCCTCGACGGCCACGCGGTGTTGTTCGTGCCGCTGCTGGCGCGGGGCCGGACCACCGGCGTCCTGGAAGCCCGTGGCCCCCGGTCGCTGCTCGAGGAGCGCAGCGTGGATCTCCTGAGCAGCCTCGGCGGCCAGGCCGCCACGGCCCTGGAGAACGCCCGGCTCTACGGGACGCTCGCCCGCCACGAGCAGCGGCTCCAGGAGCTCGTGGAGCGTCTGGTCGGCGTCCAGGAGGAGGAGCGGCGCCGCGTGGCCCGCGAGGTACACGACGGTCTTACCCAGGTGATGGTCGCCGTTCACCAGCACCTCCAGGCCTTCTCCAGAGACTGCCCGCCGGAGTCCGTGGAGGGGCGGGAGCGGTTGGGGCGGATCGCCGAGCTCGTACAGAAGACCACCGAAGACTCCCGGCGCATAACCGCCGGCATGCGCCCGACGGTGCTGGAGGACTTCGGCCTCGCGGCGGCCGTGCGCCTCGAGATCGAGACCCTTCGCGAGGAGGGATGGCGCGTCGCGTACACGGAAGACCTCGGTGAGGAGCGCCTGCCGGAGACCGTGGAGATCACGCTCTACCGGGTCGCCCAGGAGGCGCTTACCAACGTCCGCAAGCACGCTCTCGCGGACTCCGTGACCGTCCTCCTGGGACGTTCCGAACAGGGGCTGCGTCTCGAGGTGAGAGACCGCGGCCGCGGGTTCGAGCCTGGAGCGGCTCCGGAGGGCGGGAGTATGGGCCTGCCGGGCATGCAGGACAGGGTAGAGCTCCTCGGCGGGGAGTTCCTGGTGGAGAGCCGGCGCGGCTCCGGGACGAGGGTGAGCGCCGAGGTCTCCCTCCCGGCCCCGGAGACGGGGGGTGGCCGTGGATAGAGAGCCGGCGCCCGCCCGCGTACTCATAGCCGAGGACCACGTCCTGGTCCGCGAGGGGATCAGGCTCATGCTCGCCGGGGACCCCTCCCTGGAGGTGGTCGGTGAGGCCGAGAACGGCCGGGAGGCCGTGGAGCTCTGCCGCCGCCTGCGCCCGGACCTGGTGCTCATGGACGTGAGGATGCCCGGGCTGGACGGGCTGGGCGCCACGCGGGAGATAAAGCGGGACCACCCCTCCGTGGAGGTGCTCATGGTCACGACCCGGGACCAGGTCGACTACGTGGTGGAGGCGATGCGCTCCGGGGCCTCCGGCTACGTCTTCAAGGAGGCGACCGGGCAGCAGTTCGTCGGCGCGGTGCGCGAGGTGCTGGAGACGGACGCCCCCGTAAGCCGGGAGCACGCCCTCCAGGCGCTCCGGAGCATGGGACAGGAGAAGCCTCCCTCGGACAACCGTCTGCGCGGGAGGGTGCTCTACGAGCCGCTCACCCCCCGGGAAACGGACGTCCTGGCGCTCATGGTCCTCGGCAAGAGCAACCCGGAGATCGCCCGGGGCCTGCTGGTCAGCCGCTCCACCGTAAAGCTGCACGTGCAGCGCGTGCTCGCGAAGCTCGGCGTCTACGACCGTACGGAGGCCGCGGCCCGCGCCGTCGAGCTCGGACTCGTACCCTCCCGCCGCAGGCCGTAGAAATGGCCAGCTGGCCGATGCGCCGGTGCGGCTGCTACCGGAGAATCTGCCGCAGATGAGAGGCGGAGAGCATAGTGGCAGCGACGAGGCGGGAGCCGGTACCGGAGCGGATCACGGTGGCAATAGCCGGGGATAGCCCCGTAGTCTGCCGAGCCCTGGCGCGCCTGCTCGAGGCTGCGGGTTACGGAGCGAGGGTCCTGGAGTCAGCCCGGAAGGCCGGCATGGAGCGTGCGCTCGCCGGGTCCCATGTGCTGCTCCTCACCACGGGGACGGCTCCCGAGCTGAAGAGGCTTCTCCGCCAGAGGGCGGGGATGCCCGTCCTGGAGCTCGTCACCACCGCAAGGGAGGGCACGGTAGAAGGCGCCATCCCGTGGCCCTGCACGGTAGAGGAGCTGGGGAGACGCCTCTCGGCGGCCGCGCCCCCGCCAGCTCAGGAGAGCGGCGAGGCGGGAGTACGGGCCGCCGGGCCTCCGAACACCTCCGGGAGAGAAGAGTTCGCAAAAGAATTGGCCATCTGGCCGATCCGGTAGTCCCATTCGGCACATAGCATCAAGACTATACAAAGCTATCCGTTTACGGAGGGAGAAAGATGAGAGATATGCGGGTTCACTTCCCCGGCCTCCGCTGGGCCACGGGCCTCGCGCTCGCGGCGTTGGTCGCGCTCGCGCTGGCCCCCGCGGCGCTGGCCCAGCAAGAAGACCAGTACGGGGCGACGGAAGCGCCCGAGGGACCAGCCGCCGGAGAGCCCGCAACGGTCGAGGGCGATGACGACGGCGTGGTAGGCCCGGGCACCGTGATCGTAATAGACGGCGACTTCGAGGTCTCCGAAGGAGCCTCCGTAACCCTCCAGGACTCCGACGGGACCCAGGGCACCCTGATAGACGGCGAGAACGCCGAGATCACCGAGGGGAGCATCATAATCGAGGTCACCGCCGACCCGGTGGGCGTGGTCGGGGGCGACGGCGTGCTCAACACCGACGGGCTGTTCGTGATCGCCACCACCGGCATCACGGCCAGAGGCGGCGAGACCGCCGCCGGCGAAGGCGCTGTCGCTACAGATGGTGCTGTCGCGGGTGACGGCACGGCCGCCGCAGATGGGGCTGTCGCAGGCGACGGCGTTGCCGCTACAGATGGGGCTGTCGCAGGTGACGGCGTTGCCGCTACAGATGGCGCTGCCGCCGGTGACGGCGTTGCCGCTACAGACGGGGCTGCCGCCGGTGAAGGCGCCGCCGCTGTAGATGGCGCTGCCGCCGGTGAAGGCGCCGCTGCCGCAGGCGACGGCACTGCCGCCGGGACGGGCTCGGAGGCCGGGGCGGAAGCCGGAGCCGCGACGGAGGAAGGCCCGATCGTCGGGGTCCTTCCGGATACCGGGGGGTCCCTGCTGATCCTGCTCGCCGCGGGGCTCGCCCTGCTCGCGACCGGCTTCCTCGTGCGCCGTCAACTCGGCAGCAGGTAAAGCCTGGTGCAGCGCGAGGCTCCTTCGAGCCACAAGACGGCCCGGCCCCTCGAAGGCCGGGCCGTAACTTCTCTTAAGACCGTGACCTCGGGCCGCGCCCTCCCCACCGCGGCGCTCGTCCTCGTCGTACTCCTCGCCACCTGGATGGGAGGAAGCGCGGCGGGCGGGTACTACGCGGGGGGCTGGACGCCGGTGGCCCTGGTCCTCGCCGTCCTGCTGCTACTGGTCTCTCTCTCCGGGTTACCCGGTACCTCGAGGAGCCTGGGCCCCGGGCTGCTGGCAGCGGCGCTCCTCGTTGCGTACGCGTTGTGGACCCTCGCGTCCCTCCTGTGGTCCCCCAACGCCGGGGACGCGTGGGCCGGCGCCGGGCAGACGCTGTTGTACCTGCTAGTCTTCCTCTTGGCCCTGATCTTCGTGAGCCTCGGGGCTGGGAGGCGCTGGGTGCTCGCGGCCTCGGCGCTCGGACCGGCCCTGGTCGCGGCCTTTACGCTCTTCGCGCTGGACTCCCGGCTCGGAGACCTCTTCGAGGACGGCCGCCTGGTGGGGAGCGTCGGTTACTACAATGGGCAGGCCGCCTTCCTCATGATCCCGTTCTGGATCGGGATATACCTCGGGGGCTCGCGCCGGTTGCACCCGCTGGTGCGGGGCGCCGTCCTCGGCGGGGCCGTGCTGAGCGCGAGCGTAGCCTCCCTGGCCCAATCGCGGGGAGCCATGGTCGCCCTGGCACTCTCCGCGGCCGCCTTCTTCCTGCTCTCGGGGAAGAGGCTGCGCGGCCTCATAGCACTGGGTCCGGTCGCCGTAGCCCTCTTCTTCGCCTTTCCCGGTCTGAACGGCGTCTATCTCGCCTCCGTAGAGGGCGGCAGCATGGGGGCGGCCCTGGCAGACGCTACCGGGGCGGTCTGGATCGGGGCGGCGGGGACCGCGCTCTATGGCGTCGCGTGGGGGCTCGCGGACCGGTGGTGGCGGCCCTCCAGGGGGCTGGTCCGTATGGTCGGGGGCGTTACCCTGGCCTGCATCGTCGGCGGGTCCCTGCTGGGCGGCGCGTTGGTACAGGAGCGGGTCGGTAGCCCGGTGGAGTTCGCGGGAGACAGGTGGGAGGCCTTCAAGGCCGGTGACACCAGCGGACAGGACGAGAGCCGCTACCTCAGCGCCTCGAACAACGGGCGGCTCCCCCTCTGGGAGGTAGCCTGGGAAGAGTTCAAGGCGCAGCCGCTACACGGTCTCGGCGCCCGCAACTACGAGGCCGCTTACTACCAGTTCCGGGAAGAGTACGCGGGTTACGTCCGCCAGTCGCACTCCCTGCCGCTGGAGGTAATCGCCGAGCTCGGGGCCGTTGGCGGGGTACTGTTCTTCGGTTTCCTGGGCGTCTGCGTGGGGCGCGGTCTGTGGAGGAGGTTCGGGAACCTGAGCCCGGAGGGCAAGGCGCAGGCCGGCGCTCTCCTCGCGGCGCTCGCGTACTGGTTCGTGCACTCCTCGGTGGAGTGGTTCTGGCAGCTCCCGGCGGTAACGCTCGTTGCCTTTGTCTACCTGGCGCTCCTCGTGGCGCCCTGGCGGGGCGAGGCCGCCGAGACCCCCCGGGTAGCCTCGGCGCTCGGGCTCGGGTCCGCGGGTATCGCGGCGTTGGCGCTCGTCGTGGTGGTGCCTCTGTTTGCCGCGAACCTCTACCTGCAAGAGAGCCGCTCGGCGGAGGACCCCGAATCGGCTCTGGCCGCGGTGGAGCACGCACGGACTCTGAACCCCCTGGACTCCAGGCTTGCGCGGAGGGAGGCCGAAGTCGCCCTGGAGGCCGGAGAGTGGGACCGTGTGGAGGCGTCGTACGAGCAGGCCGCGCGGCTCGACCCCGGGCACTACGGCCCCCACCTGCTCATGGCCTCCTACCACGAGCGGCGCGGCGAGTTCGCAGAGGCGCTCGCCCGGTACCAGAGGGCTCTGGAGCTCAACCCCCTGCAGCCGGAGTTGCAACAGAAGGTAGAGTACCTGGGGAGCCTGGACGTTGGTTGAGAGCATTTGGCCACCTGGCCGATGCGTCACCTGCCGGTCCGGCCTAGTATCCGAGTATCGTACCTGTCCCGAAGGGGTAGAGAGACTTTGCGCGAGACGCGGCTTAACGGTAGTGCGAGGCCTGGAGGAAGCCAGTACCGGGTGCCCGTGAGCGCCGAGCGCCGTCCGGAGGACCACGGGGGCCCTGATGGGGGAGAGGCCCTGCTCTCCGTAAGGGACCTCCTGCGGGTGTTGCGCCGCAGGCTGTGGATGATCCTGGTCGTGGCCCTGATCTCGACCGCCGCGGCCGTGGGGCTCAGCCTCCTCCAGACGCCAGTCTACGAGGCCTCGATCCAGGTACTCGTGGGACAGGATCAGGGCGTGGTCACGGAGGACGCTTCCGCAGCCGCGGGCCTTCAGCAAGTAACCCAGACCATGACCGAGCTCGCCAACACCCGCACCGTCGCGGAGGGGGTTATACAGGAGCTCGACCTCTCGGCGACGCCGGATCAGTTGCTGGGCAACATGACGGTCCAGCAGACCGAACAGACCCAGGTCATACAGATCTCGTACTCCGACCCGGACCCCGAGCTAGCCGCAACGGTAGCCGACACCACCGGGGAGGTGTTCTCCGAGCAGGTCTCGGAGGTGAGTTCCGATGCCAACGCCGTGACCGCCACGGTCTGGGAGCAGGCCTCGGCACCCGACTCCCCGACCAGCCCGCAGCCACTACGGAACGGGACTCTGGGCCTCATCATGGGGCTCATGCTCGGCGTTGGGATAGCCTTCCTCCGGGAACATCTGGACGATAGCTGGCACTCGCCGGAGGAGGCCGAGAGGGTCTCCGGGGTGCCCACCTTCGGGGTGATCCGGACGTTCGATGCCCGGAAGAAGCCCCTCGGGAAGGAGAAGAAGGATGCCCCCGGTCCCCTGGAAGGCTAGGCAGAGGAAACAAGAGGAGGCGGAGCCCCGGCGGGAGTCGCTTGCCACCCTGCTGGACCCCACGGGAGGTGCTTCGGAGGACTACCGCACCTTGCGCACCAGCCTGCTCTACTCGCTGGTAGACGAACCGCCGAAGGCCATCGTGATCACGAGCCCCGGCCCCGGCGAGGGCAAGAGCACGACCTGCGCAAACCTGGGCGTGGTGCTTGCCCAGGCCGGTAAGAGGACCCTGGTGGTGGACTGCGACCTGCGCAAACCCAGGATGCACCAGTTGTTCGGCCTGCGGAACCTGCAGGGGTTGGTAAACGTCCTGGTGGGCGAGCGAAGCTCCGAGGAGGTGGCCCGGGGGGGCGCGGTCCGGGATCTCGAGGTAGTCACCTCGGGCTCCCTGCCGCCCAACCCCTCGGAGCTTCTGGGCTCCCAGCGTTTCTCCGAATTCCTGGAGGGTGCCCGGCAGGAGTTCGACTACGTGCTGCTCGACGCCCCACCGGTCGAGCTGGTCTCCGACCCGATAATCCTGTGCGGACAGGCGGACGGCGCGCTTCTGGTCTTCGACGCCCGGAACACCCGTAAGGGATCTCTGAAACAATCCGTACACAACCTGCAAGCCGTGGGGACAAACGTCCTCGGCACGGTAATGAACAGCGCCAGCTCCTCCAAAGGCGGGTATTACTATGACGGTTACGCTTACGGTTGAGCGCCGGCGCGACCGCTGTTCCCTCGCCGAACGTCCCTTCGTAGGGGGTTGAGCGTGCGTCCGGAGGTTAGGCACTTGGACTATGCTCATCCCAATGCGTTGGCGGCGCATTTAGAGGACTCGAGTCATGATGTAGTGTTTCAAGCGGTCAGACAGTATGTACCGGTTGGAGCGCGCGTACTCGATGTCGGCAGTGGCCGCGGCGAGCTCTTGAAGCGGCTCTCCGACACCGGGTACGTCGTGCGCGGCTGCGACATGGACGACCGGTGCGTCGAGCTCGGGAGCGCCTACGCGGAGGTCAGGAAGCTGGCGGTTGAGGAGGTCTCCCCGGAGGAGTTCGACGGGAAGTTCGACTGCGTCGTCATGTCCCACGTCCTGGAGCACGTCGAGAACCCAAGAGAGGCGCTGCGCCGGGTCTCGTCGGTGCTGGACGGGCTGATGGTGATCTCGGTCCCCAACCCGTACTACCTGCCCAACATGCGCGCCGCGGTCCTCCGCAGGGAGGTGGGCTACGTGAACACCGGCCACCTCCACACCTGGGACTGGTCCCACTTCAAGACCTTTCTGGAAGCCGGGTGCGGCCACGAGGTGGTGGACTGGTTCCACGACGCCGTGCCCCTGCCGTTGACGGGGAGGACGCGCGGCACCCTGCACAGGATGGGCGCGCTCTCCTTTATCGAGAACCGGGTGCTGCGTAGCGCCCTCCCCCGGTTCTGCAGGTCCGTGACCGCGGTTACCCGTCCGGGGAGCTGAGCTGAGGCGCTCTTCCGCAGCAGGGCCTCTGTACGGAGGGCCGGTACGGTGACGCTGCCCAACTTCGCGGTAATCGGCGCGGCAAAGTCCGGCACCACCGCCCTCTACGAGTACCTGAAGCAACACCCCGACGTGTACATGAGCCCCCAGAAGGAGACCAACTTCTTCGCCTTCGAGGGGCGGGAGGTGGGCTTCCGGGGTCCGGGAGACGAGGGTATCTCCCAAAGCTCGATCACGGAGATCGCCACCTACAGGGCGCAGTTCGCGGGCGTAGCGGGGGAGACCGCCATCGGCGAGGCGTCGCCCTGGTACCTGTACCTGCCGGGCACCGCCGGGAGCCTGCGGCGGCACGTCCCGGATGCCAGGCTGATCGTGCTCCTGAGGAACCCGGTGGACCGGGCCTTCTCCAGCTACCTCCACCTCGTGAAGGATGGCCGGGAGAAGTTGAGCTTCGAGGAAGGGCTTGAGGCGGAGGAGGCGCGGATCGAGCAGGGCTGGGAGCCTCTCTGGCACTACAAGAGGGCCGGTCTCTACACCGCGCAGGTAAAACGGTTCCTGGAGCTATTCGGAAGAAACCGGATGCGTTTCTACCTCTACGATGATTTTGCCGCCGACGTCGGGTCCGTAGTCAAGGATGTCTACGAGTACCTGGACGTTGACTCTAGCTTCTTGCCCGACACCTCCACGAAGCATAATATCACTGGCGTCCCGAGGAACCGGTTGCTGTGGCGTCTGTTGCGCGGCCCGAACCTGGTGGAATCAACGGCCAAGCTCTTTATACCGCCCAGGTTACAGCATGAACTGAAGCTGAGAGTAGTTCAAGGGCTGCTCAAGAAGCCCGTGCTGAGATTGAATACCCGCAGGGAGCTTGCGAGGGGTTACCGGAAAGATGTCCTGCACCTTCAAGACCTCATCGGGCTAGACCTGTCACGATGGATAGAGGAGTGAGGCCAGAGCAACACAGGGCAGCCCGGGATGCCACGTAGTGGCTCGTGGCGGGGACCGCGGAGGGCTAGCCGGGGCGACTTTCACCGCTTTCAAGTGGAACTACGTGGGCACCCTGGTCCGGGCCTTCTCCCAGCTCGCCATCGGCATCGTGCTGGCCCGGCTGCTCGGACCGGAGCCCTTCGGGCTCGTGGCGGTCGGCTGGCTGGTGCTCGGGCTCGGCAACCTCATAGCAGACTTCGGCTTCGGCGCGGCGCTGGTGCAGCGCCGGGAGATCTCCGACGCCGACATCCGGTTCGTGTTCACGGTGCAGGTCCTGCTCGGCCTCGGCCTTACCGTCCTGGTGGCGAGTTCGGCCGGATTGATCGCCCGTGTGTTCAACGACCCGGACGTGGTGCCGGTGATGCAGGCCCTCTCGCTGGTCTTCGTTCTACAGGCCTTCGGCCAGACGGCGGCGAGCCTGCTCCGGCGCGGCCTGGACTTCCGGGGGCTTCAGACCTCCCAGGTCTCCTCGTACCTGTTCGGCTTTCTGCTCCTGGGCATACCGCTGGCCTACGCGGGTTTCGGGGTCTGGAGCCTGGTGATCGCGCAGCTCGTACAGAGCCTGCTCTTCGCCTCCTTCCTGTACCTCAGGGTGAGGCACCCGGTGAGACCGCTGCTCGCGGGCAGGGCCGGGTTCTTCGATTTCGGCGCGAAGGTCATGGGCACCAACCTGCTCAACCAGAGCATCCTCAATATAGACACCTTCTTCGTGGGCAGATATTTCGGGACATTCGACCTCGGCTTGTATAACCGCGCGTATACGCTGATGTTCACCTCGATGACCAGCCTCACCTCCGCGCTTCAGGCTGTACTCTTCTCCTCGTACTCGAAGCTGCAAGACCGGACCGAGGCGCTCAGGAAGGTGTACCTCGCCTCCTCCGGGATGGTCGTGCTGGTTACGGCGCCGGTATTCGGAGGCGCTGCTATTGTGTCCGGCACTGTGATCGAGGGTCTCTACGGCGCACGCTGGCTGGAGGCCGCGCCTCTCCTCGTCCCTCTGGCCCTCTCCATGGTGTTTCATGCGGCCATGACCCCGGCGGGGCCGCTGCTCACGGGCATGGGAAGAGTCGAGAGAGAACTCTACGTCCAGGTCTTCGGGATCGCTCTGCTGGTGCCGGTGATGTACTTCACCTCCGGCATCTCGCTCGTCGCGCTGGCGTGGGGCGTGTTCGCGGTCTACGTGGTCCGGGCCCTGGCTCTCATCTCCGTGGCCCTGCGGTCGGTCGGGAGCGGCTGGTGGGAGATGCTCGTGGCCGCCCGCGGCGGGGTGCTCGTGCTGTGCGGCGTGGCGCCGGTGCTGCTGGCGGTGGACTCGTTCCTCGCCTCCCTCGGGGTCTCCGCCGCTCTGCGGCTGCTCGCCGAGGT
>JACCZN010000053.1 GCA_013695915.1 Rubrobacter sp. | reverse complement strand
ACCAGCTCTCTCTCGTGCGGGAGCACCCCGTCCTGGATGGCCTAGACGGCGAGTCGTTCTATTTCGTACACTCCTACCACCCGGTGCCGGACGAGCCGGGGGACCTCCTCGGCACCTCCGAGTACGGTGGGGAGTTCTGCGCGGCGGCCGGTCGGGAGAACCTGGTGGCCGTGCAGTTCCACCCGGAGAAGTCGAGCCGGGCCGGCCTCGCGCTCTACGCCAACTTTCTCCGCTGGGCGGGCCGGACATGACGGGCTTCACCGTCTTCCCGGCCATAGACCTGCGGGGCGGGCGGTGCGTGCGGCTCAAGCAGGGGGACTTCGGCCGCGTCACGGAGTACGACGAGGACCCGGTCGGCAGGATCCGGGAGTGGGAGCGTCGCGGGGCGCGGGCGGTGCACGTGGTGGACCTCGACGGGGCCGAGGAGGGCCGGCCGGTGCAGCTAGGCCTGATCCGGGCCATGACCCGCGCCGTGGAGGTGCCGGTACAGGTTGGCGGCGGCGTCCGGAGCCTCGACGACCTGCGGGCTCTCGGGGAGGCTGGGGCCTCCCGCGTCGTCGCGGGTACCGCGGTCGTCGGGGACCGCGACCTCCGTCTCCGGGCCGTCGAGGAGCTTGGAAGCGCGCTGGTCGTAGCGGTGGACGCCCGCGACGGGGTGGTCGCGACGCACGGCTGGCGGGCGTCGAGCGGGGTCCACGTCCTGGAGCTCGCCGAAGAGCTCGCCGAGGACGGCGTGGCCGCCGTACTCTACACGGACGTCGCCCGCGACGGCATGGACTCCGGCGCGGCGCTGGAGGAGACGGCCGCCGTGTCCCGCCTGATACCCACCATCGCCAGCGGCGGAGTGCGGGGCACGGAGGACGTGCGGGCTCTGCGGGAGATAGAGGGCGTGGCCGGGGCCATCGTCGGAACGGCGCTCTACGAGGGCCGGGTCACGCTGGAAGACCTGATACTGGCAGCTGGCGGCTCGTAGGACGGCCGCGGTCCTGCCGCGCCCGGGCCAAGAGAAGCATCGTGCGCTACTCTCCGTGCTCCGTTCTGGCGGTGCGCGAGCAACCCTTCCGGCGCGTGGTCTAGAGCTCCAGGGCGGAGGTCTTCGGCGAGCCCTCCTCGTACTTTACCGACTGCAGGGCCCTCCAGGCGAACTGGGCGAGCGACTCGTCGGTCGGCCGTTTGTCCAGGTCCGCGGAGGAGATCGCCTCGCGGGCCGTCTCCACGGCGGCGTCGAGACCGCGGTTGATCTCGTACGCCCGGGCGGCCTGGTACTTTATCTCGAGGGCCTTGGTCTCCCCTCCCTCCACGGAGAAGGTCAGCTCGTACTCCTCGGTGCGGCTCTCGAGGTCCCCGATGCGGCGGGCGGTACAGGTCAACTCCGGCATGCGGCAATCCTAACACCCTCCGGCCGGGGACGTCTGCGGGCGTTGGATGTCCGTCATGAATTAAAATGGCATCCACAGTGAACGCCCTGTTCGAAACGAGTAAGAAGGGTCGGCGGAAGAGCCGCAGGAGGCCGGGTAAGCTCTACCGCGCCCTCGCGGCCGTCTTCAGGGGCTCGCTGGTGCTCCTCCTCGGGGCCTCGGGAGTGGTTGCGGCAGGTTACCTGTATGTGGTCCTCTCCTATGGGGAGCACCTCGAAAGGCCGTACCCGGAGCTGCCCGAGCGCTCGCTGGTCTTCGACGCGGACGGGCGGCAGGTGGCGGAGTTCGGGGCGGCGGAGAGCCGGGAGACCGTGAGCCGGGAGGACCTCGGGGAGCACCTGCCGCGGGCGGTAGTCGCCGTGGAGGACCGCCGGTTCCACGAGCACGCGGGGGTAGACCCGGCGGGGGTCTCGCGGGCGGCGTGGCACGACCTCAAGGCCCTGGAGTTCCAGCAGGGAGGCTCCACGCTCACCGAGCAGCTCATGAAGAACCTCTTCGTTCCGGAGGAGGAGCGGGACGAGACCTCGCCGGGGCGGCGCTTCGCGCAGGCGGCGCTCGCCATCTCCTACGAGCAGGAGCATTCCAAACAAGAGGTGATGACCTCCTACCTGAACACGGTCTACTTCGGCCGGGGCGCCTACGGGGCCGAGGTCGCCGCCGAGCGGTACTTCGGCAAGCCGGCTAGGGAGTTGGATCTCCCTGAGGCCGCCGCCCTCGCGGGCTTTCTGCGAGCGCCGTCGAGCTACGACCCCGCCAGCGAGGAGGGGATTCGGGATGCGCAGGAGCGGCGGGACGAGGTGCTCGGGATGATGGAGGAGCAGGGCGTCATCTCCACCCCCGAGCGCCGGGCCGCGGAGGAGGAGCCGTTCGAGGTCACACCGGAGTCCTTCACCGCCGACCCGGACCACGACCCGTTTCTGGAGAAGGTGCGCCGGGAGGTGGAGGAGCAGCTCGGCGAGGGCGCACTCGACCGGGGCGGCCTGCGCATCCGCACGACGCTCGATGCGGAGCTCCAGAGCGAGGCCGTGGCCTCCTCGGCCGAGGTGCTGCCGGAAGGAGGCCCGGCGGGCGCCGTGGTCTCCATCGAGCCCGCGACCGGCGCCGTGCGGGCCGCCGTCGGGGAGCGGGACGGCTTCAACCTCGCCCTCGACGCCCGGCGGCAGCCGGGGAGCGTCTTCAAGCCGGTGGTGCTCGCGGCGGCGCTCCGGCAGTACGTCTCCCCGGAGACCACCTACCTCTCGCAGGAGCTAGACCTCGAGTTCGAGGGCCGGGAGTACACCATAGAGAACTACGACTCCGTGGAGCGCGGTGAGATCACGGTCGACCAGGCCATGGCCGAGTCCGACAACGCGGTCTTCGTGCAGCTCGCCCTGGACCTCGGCCTGGAGAGCGTGGCCGAGACCGCCGCGGACCTCGGCGTCACCCCGGAGGTCGAGCCCGTGCCCTCAACGGCCATTGGGGGGCTCGGCGAGGGCGTGAGCGCCCTGCACATGTCCTCCGCCTACGCGACCCTTGCCAGCGGCGGCGTCTACCGCGAGCCCTACGCCGTCGAGCGCATAGACGGCGAGAGCTTCGGCGAGCGGGACAGGCTCTACGAGCACCGGGAAGAGGGCCGCCGCGTCATGACCGAGAACCAGGCCGCCGCGGCGACCGAGGTCCTGCGGGGCGTGGTCGAATCCGGTACGGCGAGCACCTTCCGGGAGCTCGACGAGGACCTCGGCCGTCCCTCGGCCGGAAAGACCGGCACCACCGACGACTTCGCGGACGCCTGGTACGTCGGCTACACGCCGCTCCTCTCGACCGCCGTCTGGGTCGGCCACCCGGAGGGCCGCCGCCCGATGAGGGACGTGGCGGGGATCCCAGAGGTGAACGGCGAGACCCTGCCGCTGGACCTCTGGGCCCGGTTCATGTCTCCGGCGAGCTCCGGCGAGCCGGTCCTCGACTTCCCGGAGGCCGACGCCGGGGAGTTCGTCCCCCTGGAGCGCGGCTACGCCCGGGACGACCGCTCCGCCGTCTCCTCCGTTCCGGACGGGAGAGAGACCGGCCGGAGCGACTCGTAGGGGGCGCGCTGCGCGGCGTGTTATAAAGCCGGGATGGACTTGACGGGGCTCTACGGGGGATCTTTCGTAAACTGGGAGTTCGTTGTCTCCTCGTGGTCCAAGCGCACGGTCTCCTCGAGGATGCTGCTCTTCGGCGCCCGCCGGTACCTGAAAGAGGCGCACGCCGGAGAGCGCGAGGATCGCCGGGAGGTCATAGAGGAGACCTCTCTGCCCGAGGAGGTCAAGCGCGCCTTCGCCTCGCCCCCGGACCCGGAGACCGACCCCGCCACGGACCCCAGGCCGGAGCTCTGGGGCGGGTTCGTGGACGCGGCCGCCGCAGCCGAGATCGAGATGGTCCCCTACGGCGAGCGGCCACCCCTCCTGAACGAGTTGCGGGCCGGCCTCGAACAGGCTGCCGGTGAGGCCGGGGAGAGGACGCCCCTCGGCCGGTGGTTCCTGGCCCGCCGGGACCATCTGCCCGGCACCGACCTCCCCGAAGACCCGGCTTACCTGCCCATCTAGCGCCCGGCGCCCGTAGCTCTCCCGGGCTCCTGCGCGGGGTGTTTACCGGGGGCTGGGGCTGCAATAGAATAGCCCCCGTACGGTGTCGGGGATACGGGAGCAGAGGGAGTAGAGATGGAATCCATTCCGAGCGCCAGCTACAGCATGACCCTGCGGGTAGAGTTTCCCCACGAGGCGGGGTCTCTCGGGAGGGTCCTGACCTCCGTCGGTGACGCCGGGGGGCTCGTGGGGGCGGTGGACATCGTCAGGATGCGCCAGGACATCTCCATCCGGGACATCACCGTAAACGCCCGGGACTCCGAGCACGGCCGCAGCATAGTAGAGACCGTCAACGGCCTACCGGACGCCCGGGTCATAAACATCTCCGACCGGACCTTCCTCATGCACCTCGGGGGCAAGATCGAGGTCCGCTCCAAGATGGCGA
Organism: Rubrobacter sp.; assembly: GCA_013695915.1. Lineage (GTDB taxonomy): Bacteria > Actinomycetota > Rubrobacteria > Rubrobacterales > Rubrobacteraceae > Rubrobacter_A. Next base: position 28,169 of record JACCZN010000053.1, on the reverse strand, counting down.
TCCGGACCCGCGACGACCTCTCTATGGCCTACACGCCGGGCGTCGCCCGCGTCTGCCGGGCGATAGCCGACGACCCCGAGCGGGCCTTCAACCTGACCATCAAGCGCAACACGGTGGCGGTGGTCTCCGACGGCACGGCGGTCCTGGGCCTCGGTGACATAGGCCCGGAGGCGGCGATGCCGGTAATGGAGGGCAAGGCGATGCTCTTCCGGGAGTTCGCCGAGGTGGACGCCTTTCCCATCTGCCTCGACACCAAGGACCCCGATGAGATCGTGGCTACCGTAAAGCACCTCGCACCGGGCTTCGGGGGCATAAATCTCGAGGACATCTCCGCCCCCCGGTGCTTCGAGGTCGAGGAGCGCCTGAAGAGCGAGCTCGACATCCCCGTCTTCCACGACGACCAGCACGGCACGGCGGTCGTGGTCCTCGCCGCGCTCCTGAACTCGCTCAAGATCACTGGCAAGAGCATAGAGGGCCTCAGGGTGGTCGTGAACGGCGTCGGGGCCTCCGGGGTGGCGTGCGCCAAGATACTGCTGGCCGCCGGGGTCAGGAACATCGTCGGCTGCGACTCCAGGGGCATCGTCCACAAAGACCGGGAAGGGCTCGACACTTCAAAGAGCTGGTACGCCGGAAACACGAACCCCGAGAGCCTGACGGGCGGTCTCTCCGAGGCCGTGCGGGGCGCGGACCTCTTCCTCGGGCTCTCCGTCCCGGACGTTTTGACGCTGGAGCACGTAGAGTCCATGAACGAGGATCCCATAATCTTCGCCATGGCGAACCCGGACCCCGAGATACGACCCGAGGTAGCGCTGGGCAAGGCCCGGATCATCGCCACCGGCCGCAGCGACTACCCGAACCAGATCAACAACGTGCTCTGCTTCCCCGGCATCTTCCGAGGCGCCCTGGACGTCCGGGCCAGCGAGATAGACGAGGACATGAAGCTCGCCGCCGCCGAGGCTATAGCCAACGTGATCCCCGAGGAGAGCCTCTCCGAGGACTACATAATCCCCTCCGTCTTCGACGAGCGCATCGCCCCGGCCGTGGCCGAGGCGGTTGCCGAAGCCGCCAAGAAGAGCGGCAGCGCCCGTCGCACTAGCGGAGAGCGCGAGGATCTCGGCATGTCTGCCCCGTCGTTCTAGCCCGGACGGCGTGGCTGATCGAACACCGCCTCCGGGGCTGTAATTCTCCGGCCCGCGCCATAGAATGAGATCATGACTGGTCTACGGCAGATATTCGTCTGCGCCACGCCGGGGGAGGGCCGCTGCGGCCAGAAGGGCGGCGGCGAGCTGCTGGAGCGGTTCCGCGAGGAGGTCGAGCGGCGGGGCCTCTCCTCCTCGGCCGTGCTGCGGAACGCCTGCACCCGCCGCCACGAGGAGGGGCCGGTGGTCTTCATCTTCCCCGACGACGTGCTCTACACCCGCGTGACCCAGGAGGAGGTGCCGGGGATCGTGGAGCGGCATCTTTTCGCTAGAGCTTCGGGGAGCCGTTCCGGAGGCCGGGGAGACACCCGGGGCTGAGCGGGGTTCAGTCGAAGCCGAGGCGGCCTATGGCGCGTGACATGGCCCAGTCCACGCCGGTGAGCAGGCGGTCGCGGCGTCCCCGCTGGTAGTAGAGGAAGACGCTCCGGTAGAGCGCGTGGGCGGCCGCGCCCCTAACTTTGGCACCGGCGGCCCGGCCGACGGCGTCGCCGGGTCCCAGGCTCACCAGGTAGCCCCGGTCGAAGTAGTCGAAGAGGTAACGGGGGGCTCCGCGGACCCTGGCCCCGAGGTCCCGGGCGGCCCAGGGGCCCTGCTGCACGGCGACGGAGGCTGTGGGCGGCAGCGGGCCGTACCGGAGGTCCTCGTAGACGCCACCGTCGCCGAGCACGTAGACCTCCGGGTGCCCGGGGAGGGTCAGGTACTCGCCGACGAGCGCCCGGCCCGCGGCGTCCTTCTCGACGGGCAGGCTCTCCACCAGAGGGTTGGCGCGCACCCCGCCCGTCCAGACCCGGGTCCCCGCCGGTACCCACCCGTCCGGGGTCCCGACGCCGGACGGGTCCGCGGCCTCGACCGGGGTGTTGAGGCGCACCTCGACGCCGAGCCGGAGCAGCCGCTCCATCGCCACCTCGTGGAAGTACGGGTCGAGCCAGCCCATCAGGCGGTCCGAGGCCTCGAACAGGACGACCCGGGCGTCCTCCAGAGGCCGGGACGAGCGCTTCCCGAGGTACCGGAGGAGCACGGCGACCTCGGCCGCGAGCTCGACCCCCGTGGTGCCCCCGCCCACGAGCGCCACGGTTAGGCCCCCCGGCTGCGGCTCGCCCCTCCTGGCCCGCTTCCACGCACTGGCGAGCGAGCTCCGCAAGAGCAGGGCGTCGTCCAGGCTCCAGAAGGTCTGGAAGTGCCCGGCCATGTCCTCGGGCGGTGGCGCGGCGGAGCTGCCGCCGGCGAGCACCAGGTACTCGTAGCCCACGGTCCCGGCCGTGGTGTGGAGGGTCCGCGCCTCGAGGTCCACGCCCGTTGCCGCTGCCCGCAGAGAGCCGCAGCGGTCTTTGCAGAGGGGTGCTATGGGGCTCCTCGTGGTGTCGGGGTGGACCCTGCCGACGGCTACCTCGTGGATCAGGGGCACGAACTCCCACTGCTCCTGCCGGTCCACGAGCAGCGTCTCGCCCGGACGCTGCAGCCCGGCGGGCAGCTTCGCGAGCAGAGAGGCCCCGGCAAAGCCCGCGCCGACCACGACGAGGCGGGCTCTGCGGGTCGCGTCCGGTCTCTCGCGGGTCACCGGAGCGCCGCTTCCGGGGCTACGGCTGCAGGCGTCGGGTGCGCGGCCGCGAGAGACATGCGCCTCTGGCTCCTTCCGGGGTCTCCTTCTCGAACGGGCCGAGTATACCCGTGGGTAGCCGCTGCCGAAGTGGGGGAGAGCACACTTTGCGCAGCATACTTTACAAGCGGGGAGAGGGTCCGTAGACTCTGCGTAAGGTTTGGGAGGTTCGGAAAGGGGGGCGAGCTTCTCGGGGAAGAGGACTCAGGGGAACTGCCTTGCGGGGCTGGAAAGGGGCTGGTGTGCAGTATCAGGAGAAGGTCTGTGAGAGAGAGGTGGGGGCCGCGGTCTCCGGTCTCATCGTCCGGCACAACAACCGTCACCTGGGGACGCTGGACGCGGGCGAGGCCCGCGAGCGATTGGTGTCGGGCAGTATCTCTTTCTCGGAGTTCGTGGACCAGGTTGGCGACGACTTCCGGGAGCTACTGGACTTCATGACGGAGCACGACCTCCACCCGGGGCGTCCGGGCGAGGTCCTGTACCACATCGAGAACCACCCGCTCGGCTCCGGGCGCGGTACCCTGCGCTCGCAGTTGCGGCACCTCTATGCTCTGGGGTCCCGCCGAAGTCACCGGAGCGCCTAGAACGCCGCGCGTCCCGGTGCGCGGTTTGCGGGCCGTTTGGGTTAGAATCCGTGCCCGTCGGTCGTTATCCGGTGCTGCGGCTCCGGCGGTAGAGAAGGGAGAGGTCCTTGGACGAGGAGATGCAGAAGAGGTTGATCTCTATCATCGCGGCGGTGATAGCCTCCAGGATGGCGAGCGCGCTGGTGGACCGGCTGGTCAGCGAGCCGCCCGAGCAGCGGGGCGTAAAAGACGATGTGAAGGAGGCCGCGATCAAGGCCGGTTTCACCGTGGCCTCCACGGTCGTCGCCTCCCTGGTCGTGCGGCGGTTCTTCGCCCGGCGCTGAGTAGCTCCGGGGACGCTATGACCCGGAAATCCTATTAATGTATGATGCCGGGCATGAACGTCTTGATCATTCTGCTGCTGGCGGCGCTGACACTCTTCGTTGTCGGGTCTCTCCTTCTCGGGCGCACGACCCACGAGGTCCAGAACGTGCGCGACGAGGAGTACGTGGAGCTCGAGGGGACCTGGATCCGGTACCGGATCACCGGCGAGGGTCCGCCGGTCCTTCTGGTCCACGGTCTCCTCTCCTCGTCCCGCATCTGGGAGCGGCTCGCCGGGCGCCTCTCCAGCCGGTTCACGGTCTACTCCCTGGACCTCAACGGGTTCGGTGAGTCCGACAAGCCGCTCTCCGGCTACGGGGTGCGCCACGGCAGCCGCCTCCTCTACACCTTCTGCGCGCACTTCGAGATAAGCCATGCCACCGTCGTGGGACACGACATCGGCGGGAGCATGGCCGTCAAGCTCGCAGCGGACCACCCGGACACCGTGGACCGGCTGGTGCTCGTGGCCGCCCCGGCGGATCAGGAGCAGATAGACCTCCCGACCCTACTCTGGCTGGCTATGCTGCCGGTCGTCGGGGCGGTGTTCTACTCCCTGGGGCAGTACGTGCGGCCCGTGCGCGAGCTGTGGATGCGCGCCTTTGTCTCCGAGCGCGAGGACCTCCTGGAGGAGGTCCTCGAGGACGCGGGGAGGTCCACCCCCGCCGCGGTGAGGTCCAGCTACGACGTCACCCGGCGCGAGACAGGCCTGGGACGGCTCGCCCGCCAGACCCGCGGCTTCAACAAGCCCCTGCTGGTCGTCTGCGGCGAGGAGGACCAGATCGTGGACCCCCAGTCCTCCGCCTCCTGGACCCGCGTCGCGCCCCGGTCCGAGGCCCGCCTCATAGAGGAGTGCGGTCACCTCCCGATGGTCGAGCGCCCGGACGAGTTCGAGGCCCATCTCCTGGAGTTCCTGACCGGCGAGACCGGACACCTGGAAGGTGTCACCAAGAGGCGTACCTCCGGAGACTACGAGCCCGCCGACCCCGAGGAGGCCCCGGAAGAGCCTGCCGCCGACCCTGTGGAGCCGCACTCCAGAGGAGAGGCCCCGGCCGACCTGAGAGCCCTGCGGCCCGAGGCCCCTCCACCGGAGGCCCCCGGCGAGCACCCCGCGGAGGAGCCGGAGCCCGAAGCGCCCCGCGTACACAAGAGGATGGGCTCCAGAGGCCAGACGGAGGGCCGCCGCCGCGCTGCGGAGAGCACCCGGGCCGCGGGCTCCATAGACCCCTCGCAGAACCTCATCCCGGAGCTCCCGGACGACCTCTTCGACTGGCCCGAACGCTGGCAGGATGCCGGACACCGCAAAGGCTCCAGGCCGGAGCCGCCCGAAGATATAGAAGGTAGCGATGCCGAGGGTCCGGAGGACGCTCGGCCGTAAGACCAGCCCCGCGGATGGCGCAGGACAGAGGGTCACCGTGCGCGGAGAGCAACTCGGCGTCCCGGTCCTCTAGGCCGCAGCTTCTCTCCGGTCTACCTGGGCCCTGATCTGGCCGTCGGGGGAGCGGTCAGAGGTCCTTCCTCAGGTAGAGCCAGCTCTTTATGCCTAGAGCGTAGCTCGTCAGCAGCGAGCGCTGTCGGGAGACCTCGCCGTAGCCCTCGCTCTCGTAGAGCTTGAGGGCCGCGTGGTTGTTGTTGGTCACGTGGAGCGCCACGGTCCCCTTCTCCTCCTCCCGGCCGCGGCTCTCGGCCTCGTGGAGCAGGGTACGGGCCATGCCCTCGTGCCGGTAGTCCGAGGAGACCACGAGCCGCTCCACGTAAGCCTCCGCGCGCTGCGGGGCGTAGCGGGGATACGAGAGGAGGGCGGCGGCCCGGACGGCCGGTATCAGGCCCAGGTGCTTGCGCAGTATGGACCAGAGCGCCCGGGAGAGGGTCTCGTCCTCCGAGTCCCCGAGGCGCACCCCGACGCTCGCCACCACCCCGTCGGAGGTCTCGACCACGAGCGAGGAGACGCCGCCTATCGAGTGCTCCAGACGTACCCACTTCTCCATGATGTCCGTCGACTGGTCTATCCGGCCGCGGAAGATGGGGCGGAACTTGTCGAGGAACCCCTCGACGACGAGCGCGGCGATGGCCGGGTCGTCTTCGGGCCCGGCGGGCCGTACGGCAAAGGTCTTGTTCTGCATAGGGGAGAATCCTATCAGAAGCGGGGCGCTAGCTTATGAGCCGTCGGCGCATGAAGTAGATCGGGACGAGCGCCAGCGCCGCGGTAAAGACCACCATCCAGCCCACGTCCACGAGCACCCCGATGGAGGGACCGGAGGCCAGCTCCCGGCAGGCGTTCACCGCGTGGTAGAGGGGCGTGAACCAGGCGATCTGGGGTATCGGGGCGGGGAAGTCGTCCACCGGGAAGAAGATGCCGGAGAAGAGGAAGAGCGGCGTTACGACCAGGGTGAAGTAGTAGGCGTAGAGGTCTATGCGGCCTATGAGGCTCGTGAAGAGCGTGCCCATCACGCTGAACATCACGCCGACCAGGAGCAGGAGCGGCGGTATCAGGAGCGCCCAGAACGAGCTTACGAGCAGCGCGTCGGGGGAGAAGATGAAGCCGAGCGCTGTGAGGACCGCCAGGAACCCCGTGCCGTAGAGCGCCGCGCGGGTCCCGGCCCACAGGTACTCGCCGGCCACGACGTCCTCGGCGTTCACCGGCGTGGTGATGACCGCCTCGTAGACTCGGTCTATCTTGAGCTTCACGAACGTGTTGAAGGTGCTCTCGAAGGAGGCGGCGAACATGGCGTTGCTCGCCAGGAGGCCGGGCGCTATGTACTGGGGGTAGCTCTGCCCCTGGATGCCCTCCTCCTGGATGAACGCCCCGAGGCCGAGGCCTAAGGCGGCGAGGTACAGGAGCGGCTCGAAGAGGTTCGGCCCGAGGGCCGTCTTCCAGAACTTGCGGAATATCGTGGCGTTGCGCTGCCAGACGCGGAAGGTGCCGCGCGGGGATGGCAGCCGTATCCGGCCCTTCACCGTACCCGGCCCTCCACTAGTCGGTCAGGCTCCTTCCCGTGAGCCGCAGGAAGACGTCCTCGAGCCCCGCCTGCCGCCGGACGGTGTGCTCGATGGGTATCCCCGAGGCCTCGACCTTCTCCAGCAGCGCGTCGGCCGCGGCGGTGTAGACCAGGACCTCCTCCTCCCGGTTCTCCACGGCATCGGCGGTCTCCTCCACGACCGGCAGCAGCCGGTCGAGCGAGCCGCGGTCCGCCCGGAACTCCAGGACCTGCGGGCTTACGTGCTGCTCTATGAGCGACCTCGGCGAGCCCTCGGAGACGACCTTCCCGCCCTCCATGATGACCAGCCGGTCGCAGAGCCGGGCGGCCTCCTCCATGTAGTGGGTGGTGAGGGCCAGGGTCTTGCCCCGGCCGGTAAGCTCGCGCAGCTTCTCCCAGACCAGGTGCCGCGCCTGGGGGTCCAGCCCCGTGGTCGGCTCGTCGAGGACCACGAGGTCCGGGTCGTTTACGAGGGCGCGGGCGATCAGGAGCCGGCGCTTCATGCCGCCGGAGAGCTGCTCTACCTCGGCACCCCGCTTGTCGGTGAGCTGCACGAACTCCAGAAGTTCGTCGGCCCTGGCCTGGGCCAGCTTGCGGGGCAGGTCGAAGTACCGGGCGTAGACCAGCAGGTTCTCCCGGACCGTCAGGTCCTCGTCGAGGTTGTTCTCCTGCGGGACCACCCCGATGCGGCGCTTGACGTTGCGCTCGTCGCGCCTGATGTCCAGGCCGACCACGGTGAGCTCCCCGCCGGTCGGCTCGGCGCCGCCGTAGATCATCCTCATGGTAGAGGTCTTGCCCGCGCCGTTTGGCCCGAGAAAGCCGAAGCACTCGCCCTCGTACACCCGGAAGTCGATGCCCTTCACGGCCTCGAACCCCCCGGCGTAGCTCTTCCTGAGACCCCGGGCTTCCAGCGTGGCCTCCCGCTGCCCCGTCCGCAGGCGCTCTGAGGTTTCGGTGTCCAAACCCTGCTCTCCTAGGTTCCGCGTTCCTGATCCCCGGGCAACGCCCGGGCAGCGGCACATATACTAACCTCTACCCGACTCCCGATGGTCGCACCCAGTACAGGGTATCTCCTGCGAGGGGCCGCACGTGTATGCACGCTCTCATACCTCCGGCGCCGGTGGGACTTCACGAAGTTTCGCAAAGTTTAAACCCCGTCAAATAAAGCAATTCAACCTTTCCGTATCTGCTGCTAAAATCACCTCCATGAATAATAGGATGAGAACTTACGGTACCAGTAGACGTCGTAGGTCCCGCTTCGCAGCGGCGGGGTCTATAGCTCTCGTGTCGGTTCTCATCGTAGCCCTCGGCGGTTTCTTTCTGGTGGGGCTGGGCGACAACGGCTCGGACGCGGAGCCCGTGTCGCGGGTTAGCGAACCCGCGGTAGCCGAGGCGCCAGAGGCCACGGCAGAGACCGCAGAGGAGAACAACGGGGACCGCAACGGCGGGCAGGCCGCCGAGCGTGAAGCCGCGGAACGGAAAGCCGCAGAGCGCGAGGCTGAGGAGCGAGAGGCCGCGGAACGGAAAGCCGCCGAGCGTGAGGCTGCCGAACGGGAGGCTGAGGAGCAGGCTGCAGCCGAAGAGGCCGCTGAGGAGGAAGCTGAGGTACCGGTCCCCAACAGCGAGGAGATGAGCCTTACGGTGCCGAAGATGGGCCGTTACAGCGACCCGATCTACAACACCGAGAGTGAAGAGGCCCTGCATCAGGGCGCTATAAAGCTGCCCTCCACCGGATTCCCGTGGCAGGAGGGGGCGAACACTTACATAGCAGCGCATGTCTACGGCTACGAGGGCACCGGATCGTGGCAGCAGTTCGCGGCGCTCCCGAACATGACCTACGGCGACAGGATCTACCTGACCGACGCCAACGGCACCAGCTACGAGTACGAGGTAACCGAGGTCATGACGGTCATGCCGACCGACACGTGGGTCACGGCGCCGGAGGCCGGGCGGGACATGATCTCGCTTCAGACCTGCGTCGGCCCGGGCTGGAGCGAGCGTCTCGTAGTGCGGGCGGACAAGGTAGATACCATCTCGGCCTAGACAGGTAGACACCTGGAGACCCGGAAGCGCCCCCTGCAGGGGGCGCTTCTTTTTCGGCTATTCCGGCTCGTAGACGTCGTAGAGGATGGGCTCTATGCCCTCGTCTCCGACACCGGAGCGGTACTGGATGTAGCGGGCGCGTTGCAGGTAGGCGAGGGCCGTTCGGATGCGGCCCTCGAGGGCGGGTACTTCCTCTTCCAGCTCCTCTACCTTCGCGGGGTCCAGGATCACGTCGTCCTCGCCGTTGGCCTGCCAGAGCTCCCAGAGCTTGCGCCAGAGGGCTTCCGACTCGGGGGGGAGATGCTCGCGCTCCATTACTCCACGTGCTTTCTGAGCTCGAAGACTACGTGGGAGATCTCCGGTGCCAGGAGCTTCTCCATGGCGAGCCGGACGGCGTTGGTGGAGCCGGGGAGTGTTGCGACGAACTTGGTACCTACGGTACCGGCCACGGCGCGGCTCAGTATGGCGGCGGCTCCGACCTCCTCGTAGGAGAGCATACGGAAGACCTCGCCGAACCCGTCGAGCCGCTTCTCCAGCAGGCGGTCAACGACCTCGTAGGTAGAGTCCCGGGCGGAGATGCCGGTCCCTCCGGTCGTGATGACGGCGTCCACGTCCTCCCGGGCCAGGAGCGCCGAGAGGGTGTCCCAGATCCGGCCCGGCTCGTCCTTTACGAGGTCGCGGGCTACGATCTCGTGCCCGGCGGCCTGTAGCGCGTCCCGTATGGCGTCGCCGCCCGTGTCGTTCTCCGGGGTCCGGGAGTCGCTTATGGTGAGCACGGCGCTCCGGACGTGGTCGGGTGCCGACCGCCGGTGCTGCTCTACGCTCTCGCTCATAGAAGCCCACCTCCTTGCAGGAACGGGTTATACGTCTTCTCCTGTCCTATGGTGGTCTCCGGGCCGTGTCCGGGACAGATGCGGGTCTCGTCGGGGAGCGGCAGGAGCCTGCTCTGTATGCTCCCCAGAAGTACCTCCATGCTCCCGCCCGGCAGGTCCACCCGGCCGACGCTCCCGGCGAAGAGGGCGTCGCCGGAGATCACCACGCCCTCGGACTCCTCGTAGAACGCGAGGTGACCAGGGGCGTGGCCGGGGGTGTAGAGCGACCGCAACCGCAGACTACCGACCTCGAGCACCTCGTCCTCCGCTATGTAACGGTCTACGGTGGGTACCCGGCCGAACTTCACGCCCATCATCATGGCCTGTGTAGGGACCTGCTGGAGCATGGGCTCGGCCTCGCTGTGTAGCAGGACCGGGCAGCCGTACTCCTCCACCAGCGGCACGACGGCCCCGACGTGATCTATGTGGGCGTGGGTCAGGATGATCGAGGCTATCTCCAGCCCGGTCTTCTCCACGAGGAGGGCTATGCGAGTGGGTTCCTCTCCGGGGTCCACGACGGTCCCGACTTTGGACTCCTCGTCGCCCACTACGTAGCAGTTCTCCTGGAACGGGCCTACGATGATGCTCTCCAGGATCACTCTCCGACCTCCCCGTTCTGCTGCGCCCGGGCCTGCAGGAACTCCACGAGGAGCCGGGCCGGGTTGCCGGAGGCTCCCTTCGGCGTGTAGGCGTTCGGCGAGGTGTCGCCGAAGGCGGTGCCGGCCACGTCCAGGTGGGCCCACGGGTAGTCGGCGAACTCCTTGAGGAAGGCCCCGGCCGTGAGGGCCCCCGCGTTGCGGCCGCCGGCGTTCTTTATGTCGGCGGTGTCGCCCTTTATCTGCTCCGTGTACTCCTCGAAGAGCGGCAAGGGCCAGGCGCGCTCCCCGGCCGTCTCTCCGGCGGCCTGGACCTCGGCCACGAGGTCCTCGTCGTTGCCCATGAGGCCCGAGGCGTGTCGGCCCAGGGCCACGATGCAGGCCCCGGTCAGGGTGGCGCAGTCCACTACCGCGGCCGGGGAGTACCGCCGGGCGTAGGAGAGGGCGTCGGCGAGTATCAGGCGCCCCTCGGCGTCGGTCGAGATCACCTCGACGGAGGTACCAGAGTGGAGCGTCAGTACGTCGCCGGGCTTGTACGCGTCCCCGGCGGGCAGGTTCTCCGTGGCGGGCACGAGGGCCACGACGTTCAGCGGGAGCCCGAGAGCGCCCACGGCCTCCATAGTGCCGAGCACCGCCGCGCCGCCGCCCATGTCGAACTTCATATTCTCCATGCCCGCGGCGGGCTTTATGGAGATGCCGCCGGAGTCGAAGGTGATGGCCTTGCCGACGAGCACGACGGGTGCCTCGTCTCCGCCGCCCCGGTGCTCCAGCACTATGAAGCGCGGCTCCTGCGAGGAGGAGCGGCCGACGGTTGCGAGCCCCCGGAGGCCCTCCTGCTCTATGGCGGCGCGGTCCAGGATGGTGGTCTCCATGCCGTACCTGGCGGAGATGCCGCGCGCCGTCTCCGCGAGGTACTCCGGGGTGGCCGTGCTGGCGGGCTCGTTGGCGAGGTCCCGCGCCAGGAGCGCCGCGGCCCCGGTCGCGGCCCCGGTCGCGGCCCCCTGGGCCAGTGCCTCTGCGGAGTTCCCGTCCGCAGAGGCCAGGTCGAAGCGCTCCAGCTCGCGGTCTGCGGCTCCGTCCTCCTGCCCCTCCGAACCTCCGCTGCCGCGGGTCTTGTACCGGGTGAACCGGTACAGCCCGAGCGCGGCCCCCTCTGCGGCGGCCTGGGCTGCGGACCGGACGTCAGCTCCTTCGGATACCGGAGGTACGAGGACCGCCTCCCGGAGACCGGTGTCCCGGGCCTTCTTTGCGGTGGTTGCGGCGGCGCGGCGGAGCTTCTCCAGCGTGAAGGAGCCCCTCTCGCCGAGCCCGAGGAGCAGCAGGCGCGCGGCGGAGAGCCCGCCGTTCCCGTAGAGCAGGACAGTCTCTCCCTCCTTGCCGGAGAAGTCCCCGCTCTCCACGGCGGGTGCCGCGGCGCCCGCGAGGGGCTCCGGTGGGCTCTCGCCCCGGTACACTCCGACCGCGAGCAGTTCCGTGCCGATCACCTCCGGCGCGCCTTCTCTGGTGCCTATCTGAACCAAAAGTTATCCTCCAATACGAGTCTCCGGGCCGCGACGATTATATGTTAAAGGCCAGCCCTCCACGCCGCAGGCAGCGAGAGTAATCCCTCCGGCGTTTATCTACACTACGGGGCCATGTGGCTCAAGCACGACTTCTTCTCCGGCGTCAGGGACGTAGCTCCGATCCTGCTCGGCATCGCGCCGTTCGGTGCGATCTCGGGTGCGGCCGCGGTGGGGGCCGGGCTATCGCCGGAGGTGGCGTTCGGGATGTCGGTGCTGATCTTCGCGGGGGCCTCGCAGCTCGCGGCGGTGCAGTTGATCTCGGGCGGCGCCTCGGTGCTGGTCGTGGTGCTCACGGCCGCCGTGATAAACCTCCGGTTCATGATGTACAGCGCCTCGCTCTCGCCGTACCTCGGCAAGCTACCCGCCGCGTGGAAGGCCCTCGCCGCCTACCTGCTCGTGGATCAGGCGTACGCCCTGGCGGTCTCCCGCTTCGCTTCAGAAGAAGGTCCGCGCGAGGAGCCCGAGTCCTCGAGGAGCCGGGGCCTCTACTTTCTCGGGGCGGGATCTGCTCTGTGGGTGGTGTGGCAGGCCTGTACCGCAGCGGGCATACTGCTCGGCGCCCGGGTACCTGAAGGGTTGTCGCTGGAGTTCGTGATACCGCTGACCTTTATGGCGCTCCTGTTCCCCGCGATCACGGACCGCCCCACGGCGGCCGCGGCGCTGGCGGCGGGGCTCGTGGCAGTCGCCGCGGAGCCCCTGCCGCTGAACCTCGGCCTCGTGACGGCCGCGGCGGCGGGCGTGCTGGTGGGTATGCTGGCCGAGAGGAAGGGATGAGCGCGGCCGGGATCTGGCTCACGGTGATCGTTATCGGGGCGTTGACCTTCGCCCTGCGGTTCTCTTTTCTGGCGCTGTTCGGGCGCGGTGAGCTGCCGGGTCTTCTGGAGCGGTTGCTGGTGCCCCTGCCCGCGGCGGTGCTCGCGGCTCTGGTGGTGCCGGCCCTCTTCTACACCGGGGGCAGCCTGGACCTCTCCCTCTCCAACGAGCGGCTCGTCGCCGGAGGGCTGGCGGCGGTCGTGGCCTGGCGGACCCACAGCGTCCTCCTCACCATCGGGACCGGCATGGGCATCCTCCTCCTGCTACAGGTGGTCTTCTGAGGTGGACTCCCGCGGAGATCAGAGCCCACCTCCCGGACGCGGGCTCTCCGTCGTAATACCGGCGCTGAACGAGGAGGAGGTGATCGGGGACCTCCTCCGGCACCTCTCCGGGCTGCCCGGCATCCACGAGGTGGTGGTCGTGGACGGCGGCTCCACCGACGGCACGGCGGAGCTCGTCCAGAGGTGCCCCGCGGCCCGTCTGGTGCGCTCGGAGCCGGGGCGCGGCCTGCAGCTCCGGGCCGGAGGGAGCGCCGCGGAGGGGGAGGTGCTCCTCTTCCTGCACGCAGACGTGGTGCCGCCGCGGGACGTAGCCGAGCAGATAGCCGGGGCTCTGGAGCAAGGGTTCGTAGGGGGGAACTTCCGCCTGCGCTACCCCGGTGGCGGTACGCTCGGGCGCTGGCTCGAGGTGCTCGGTCTCCTGTACCGGAGGCTCGGCCGGTACTACGGGGACTCGGGCATCTTCGCCGCGAGGGCGGCGTACCAGCGGTGCGGGGGGTTCCCCGCCGTCCCCATAATGGAGGATGTGATCTTCGTCCAGAGGCTCGAACGCGCCGGGAGGACGGCGCACCTCCCCGGTCCCATGACCAGCTCGCCGCGCCGCTGGCAGGGCTCCCCGGCCGGTGCGGCGAAGACGCTGGCCCTGTGGGCCTTCATGCAGGCCGCCTACGCCCTGGGCGCGACCCCCTGGCAGCTAGCCCGCTTCTACCGGCCGCAGAGAGAGGACCCGCGCTGACCGGCAGGCGACGCACGAGAGGGAGCGCGGTAGAGCCCGCGCTCCCTCTCCGGTCCGCCGTAGCCGGTGGCTAGAGTACCGGCAGGTACTTCTGCAGCTCGTAGGGCGTGACCTGCAGGCGGTACTCCTCGAACTCCTCGCGCTTGAGCTCCAGGAGGCGGGAGAAGGCGTGCTCTCCGAGGGCCTTGTGCAGGAGCTCGGACTTCTCGGCGTCCTTGATCGCCTCGCCGAGGTCGGCGGGCAGGCTCTCGATGCCCATCTTCTCCCTCTCGGAGGGAGAGAGGTCGTAGAGGTTGCGCTCCATCGGCTCCGGAAGCTCGTAGCCCTTCTCGATGCCTTCGAGGCCCGCGTGCAGGAGCGCGGCGAAGGTGAAGTAGATGTTGGCCGACGGGTCCGGGCAGCGGAGCTCCATGCGGGTCGCCTGCTCGCGGCCGGGATGGAAGCCCGGCACGCGCACGAGCGCCGAGCGGTTCTTGCGGCTCCACGCGATATAGACCGGGGCCTCGTAGCCCGGGACGAGCCGCTTGTAGGAGTTCACGTTCTGGGCAAAGATGATCGACAGTTCCCGCGCGTGGCGGAGCTGGCCCGCGATAAACGACCGCGCCGTGTCCGAGAGGTAGTGCTTGTCATCGGAGGAGTAGAAGGCGTTGGAGCCGTTGGAGAACAGGCTCTGGTGGGTGTGCATCCCGGAGCCGTTCTGGCCCTGGAGCGGCTTCGGCATAAAGGTAGCGTAGACCCCGTGGCGGGTGGCGATCTCCTTTACCACCGTCTTGTAGGTCATGACCTTGTCGGCCATCGTCATGGCCTCGTCGAAGCGCAGGTCGATCTCGTGCTGGCTGATGCCGACCTCGTGGTGGGAGTACTCGACCCGGATGCCGAAGTCCTGGAGCGCGAGCACCGTCTCCCGCCGCAGGCTGGTAGCCGCGTCGAGCGTGGTGAGGTCGAAGTAGCCGCCGAGGTCCAGGGGCTCGGTGCCCAGGGAGTCCTTGAAGTAGAAGAACTCGAGCTCGGGGCCGACGTTGAAGGTGTCGAAGCCCATCTCCCTGGCCCGGTCGAGCGCGCGGCGCAGGATATGGCGGGGGTCGCCCACGTAGGGGTCGCCCTCCGGCGTCTGCACATCGCAGAACAACCGCGCCACCCGGTTCTCCTCCGGGCTCCACGGGAAGATCTTGAAGGTCGAGGGATCGGGCATGGCGATCATGTCCGACTCCTCGATGTCGTTGTAGCCCGTGATGGAGCTACCGTCGAAGCCCGCGCCGCCCTCCAGAGCGTCCTCCAACTCCTCTACCGTGAGCGCGAAGCTCTTGAGCGTGCCGAGGATGTCCGTGAACCACAGCCGGATAAACTTCACGTCATTGTCCCGGGCTTGCTGTAGTACTTCCTGCTTGGTGGTTGGCGTCTCCAAAAGGTCTCCTTCTGCCTTCGGCTCCCACAGACCGCCGGAACGCCTGAGCACGTCCCAAACCCGCGGCCCGCGGGGAGATATACACGACAATTGGCACATAATAGGGCGGCGTGGCGCGCCTGGGTATGGCCGAAGGTACAAGCCAGAGCCCGGCATAGAAGCGTATTTTTATACCTTTGTACAAAGAGCGGGCTCTGCGGGTGAGGTACGCGGTGTTGGAGGGGGTGCCGGACGGGTGGGGTGAGCTTTGTGTGAGGGCAGGGTAGAATCCTAGACTGCGCGGAGGGCCGAGACCGAGGGCCGAGACCGAGGGCCGAGAGAAGGGGGAGGGATGGACGAGAGACCCGAAGAGAGGTCCGGGGATCGCCGCAGGGGCGGCCCGCTGGGTGACGAGGTGAACGAGTCGGAGGAGACCCGGCGCGAGCCCATCGAGGAGCAGGAGGAGACCCGGGTAGACGACGGGGAGGCTACGCGCAGGATCCCCTACTCTGGTGGCGGGGGCAGCCGGGGGTCGGAGCGGCCCGGGACCCGGGGCTACGGCGGGGGAGAGGCCGAGACCCGGGAGACCGCGGGAGGCACCGCCGGGCGAGGTTCCACCGCGCGGGGCACCGACAGGGAGGAGCCGCGTCCGCGGGTTATAAGGACGCCGCAGGCCGCGCGGGAGGAGCGGGAGCGGACCTCCGGCTCGGCGTACCCGAGCATCGCCGAGGAGCGGGAGGCCCGGCTCCAGGAGATGTACGGGGGCGTGGACTGGCTCGCGAGCTTTGTCGGCTTCACCTTTACGGCGGTCATCGGCAGCCTCATGGCCCTGGTCTCCGGGCTGGTGCTGCTCGGGCCTCTCGGTCTCGCTTCCGCGCTCGGCGAGGGGAGCCTCGGGCCCGAGCTCCTCACCGGCCTCGCCGTCGTCGCGGTCGTCCTGTTCGTCGCCTACTTCTTCGGCGGCTACGTCTCCGGCCGGATGGCCCGCTTCGACGGTGGCCGCAACGGGATGATGGTGGTGGTCTGGACCTTCCTCATGGCCGCCCTCCTGGTGCTGGCCGGCGGCATCTTCGGCGGCCTGCTGCCCGGTACCCTCTTCCAGACCCTGCGGGACAGCGTGCTGGCGGCCGGCGGTCTCGCGGGCCTGGGGAGCCTCGGGCTGGGGGTAGCCGCGGGAGCCCTCCTGTTCGCCCTGCTCGGGGGCTTCGTGGGAGGGCGGCTCGGTACCCGCTACCACGAGGACATAGACTACACGGCCTAGAACGGCGCCCGGGAGGTCGCCGGCTCCCCGGGCGCGGCCTTCAGCCGTTAGCTTTCTGTCCTCGCTGAACCCGCTGACCCTCCTGTAGCCGCTCTAGTACGCTCGCAGTTCGGTGTCGGATTGGCGGAGGGCGTCCCCGTCTATCTGGTCACGGTTCTCCTCGGGGACCGTTACGGTCTCCGGGTCTCCGTCGCTGACGTACCGGTCTTCGGGGTTCGCCTCGAAGTGGGCGAGCAGCTCCGCTAGGTGGCCCTTGTGCGGCTCGGCCTGGATGCGCGGTATCCGGTAGGGGTCGAACTGGCGGTGGCCGGGCGGGACGGTAGCGCCTCCGGCCACCTCTACCGCGCCCTGCATCTCGTAGTCCTCACCCTCCCAGCTTCCGGAGCGTATAAGGCTCATGTCCTGCGGGTACTCTCCGAAGGGCGGGCTCAGGCTCACCACCTCGTAGTCCGGCAGGTGAGACTGGATCTCCGCGTTCGCCAACGCTAGCTGCCGCTGGACCTCCTCGGGGGCGGACTGCGCGAGGTTGGCGTGATACAGCGTGTGGTTGCCTACCTCCATGCCGTTCTCCACCAGGAACTCCAGCTTCTCCCCGGCGAGCTCGGGCTGGCCGAACAGGTCGTTCGGCGGGTCGGCCTCGGGCAGCACGAAGAACGTGGCGCTCATGGGCCAGTCCGGGTTCTCCTCGTGGAACTGCTGCAGGATACCGACGGCCCCGTCAGGGTCCGGGACCCACCCCTCCCCGTCCTGGACCATGGTGAACTGCGTGTCGCTGGAGTCGTCGAACGTCAGGACCACCGGCGTCTTGCCGGCGGGTACGTCCACCCGGTTGTCCAGGAGGTCCCGGAGGTTGATCGGGTAGTAGTCGTTCTCGTGGAGTAGCTCGAGCTGAGCCCGGAAGTCCTCCGGCGAGATGGTCCAGTCCGGCGCCAAGCCCGGGTCCCCGCCGACCCTATGGTACTCGAGCACCATGACCATCCCCGACTCATCGGCCCCGACGGCCTCCGGTTCCGACGGTTCCTCGCCGGAGCCTCGTCCTTCCTCTCCGCCCTGCGCCTCCGGTCCCTGGGTCTCCTGGCGGTCGCCGCCGCTGTCTGCGGCCTCCTCGCTCTCCGTGCCCTGCGCCCCGAGGCTCCCGGAGCCACCCACGAAGAGCACCGCGAGAAAGACAAAGAAGAGCAGCACGGAAGAGACCACGAATGCCCAACCGATAGCGACCCTTCCCACCATTACGTGAACTCTAGACGCAACCCGGCCCTGCAGGAATACCCGCAGGGTAGTTTCTGCCGCAGATACTACATGTGGAGGTCACCGGCGAACGGGCGCACAGATAGGGGCGGGCGGATGCTGCGGCGCGAGCGCTCGTCCGGGCCGCGCCATGATAGCCTGTACCGCACCGCGGGACCCGGTCGCCCGGAGAGAAAGGAAGGCTTTGAGAAGGAAACGGATCGCCCTCGTGCTGCTGAAGAGCCCCCGGGTGCGCCGCCTGGCGCTCGGGGCCCTGAAGAACCCCACGGTCCGGAGGATCGTAGTGGACCAGGCCCGCAAGCAGTTGCTGCGGAGGCTGCGCGGGCGCTAGCGTCGGCCCGGTAACAAGGGCTACTGTTTGGGTACGGCCCGCCGGGAGGTAAGAATGGGCCGGTGTACGGTCAGGTTCGGCAGTCGGCCGCACGAGGCGCGAGCCGGGAGGTTCACCTCTCGCGGACTGCTCGGGAAGGGAGAGGTTAGCTTGAACATACTGAGGCTCATAGTGTCCATAGTCATCCCGCCGCTCGGGGTCTTCTGGCAGGTCGGGTTCACGGGCCAGTTCTGGCTCAACGTGATCCTCACCCTGATCGGCTACATACCCGGGCTGGTCCACGCGGCGTTCATAATCTTTACCCGGGACTAGCGGCGGCCTGGGCGCCGGGAGACGCGCCTCCTCTGGCCTGTTTGCGATCCTGGGGCAACGGATATAAGGGTAATCTGTATAGGAGACCGTGGAGGAAGTCCGGAAGTTGAGAGTGCTCGAAACCTCCCGGGTAGCCCGGACGTTGGGGCTTGTGGTCTCTCTGTTGGCCTTGGCTCTGCTCCTCGGGTGCGGCGGGGATCAGAACGGAGAAGAAGGGGGCTCCCAGGAGGAA
The DNA here is from genome assembly GCA_013695915.1 of Rubrobacter sp. Lineage (GTDB taxonomy): Bacteria > Actinomycetota > Rubrobacteria > Rubrobacterales > Rubrobacteraceae > Rubrobacter_A. The sequence continues at coordinate 9,786 of JACCZN010000053.1, read as the reverse complement.
GGCCCCGTCCTCGCGGGGGTAGATATGCCCCTGAAGGAGCCCGTTTATGTGCCCCAGCAGGGGGCCGCCGTGGCGCTCAGCGAGGACGGCTCGCGGATGGTACAACTCGGCACGGACGACGAGTTGCTGAGGGGTACTTCGTCCGGGCAGCCCGAGGCAGTAACCCTCACCGAGGAGATCGAGGGCTCCGGCGAGGACCTGGCGACGGAGGAGGTGGCGCCGAACGACCTCTACGTGCCGCAGCCGGAGCGGGACCAGGTAGCCGTGATCGGGACCGAGGACTTGTTGGAGATAAGGACCTTCCCTGCCGGTGAGGCGCCCTCGCAGGTCGCCGTGGACCAGCACGCCCCGCCGGACGGTACCAACGCCCTGGTGCTCGCCCTCTCCACGGACGGCTCGACCGTGACCGCCGTAGAGCTCGACAACTACGAGATCGTCGCCGAGACTCGGGTGGACCGCGGCGAAGAAGCGTTGCTGGCGGCTCCTCCCGAAGGAGCCGGGCGGGAGTTCTGGGTCGCGGGTCCCGGGGGTGTGGCTCTCCACGCCGGTCCTTCGTTGGAGCTCCGGGCGGAGATGCAGCTCGACGCCGGGTCGCTCGCCGTCGACGCCACGGACCCCGAGAGAGCTTACGCCGCTGGATCCGGCCGTATCGTTGCCGTGGAGCAGGGGGCGGAGGGTCAGCTCGAGGTCTCGGACGAGACAAGCCTGGACGAGGAGGTACAGTACCTCGCCGCCGAGGGGGACCGGCTCTACGCGGCGACCGGCAGCCGGCTCGTCATGCTGGACTCTGGAACGCTGGAGACCCTCGATACCGTGGAGTACGGGAACGTCCTGGAAGATGGATCTTCCGGATAACCCGGTCTCTCCGGTATGGCCGTTGGAGAGGAGCTAGTCTACCTGACGCTCGACGGCGAACCTTCCGTTCTGACCTTTGCGAAGCCCCGGTAAACTAGAGGAGGACGATGTATCCCGCTGCAGTAAGAGCCCGCCAAGAAGGAAGAAGCCCTCTAGAGGACGCGGACAACGGACCTCCCGAACGCTGGGCTTCCAGTAGAAAGCTCGTAGCCTCCGGGGCTCTGGCCCTCCTGCTGGCGCTGGCCGGCTGCGGCGGTAACGAAACCGGGCAGCAGGAGGGCGGCGCCTCTACCGAAGAGAACGCCCAGGCCGAGCCGGAACCGGCCTCCCAGGAGGAGGCCCCCGGGAGCGAGGGCACCTCTCCAGGCGCCGGACAGGAGGCGGCAACAGGGGAGGGGACCTGGCCCGTCGCCGGGGTCGCCGACGAGGTGAGCCCCTCCGTCGTGCAGATAAACGTGCGCTCCGTCCAGAGGACGCCGCTCGGGGCGCCGCAGGAGCAGGAGGGGCTTGGCAGCGGGGTCGTCTACGACGAGTCCGGGCTCATAATAACCAACAACCACGTGGTCGAGGGGGCCGACGAGGTAAACGTAGCCTTCGCCGACGGCTCCACTGAGCAGGGCCGCGTGGTTGGCGGAGACCCCTTCACCGACGTCGCCGTGGTCGAAGTGGACCGCGATGGGCTACCCGCCGCGGAGTTTGCGGGCGGCGGGGACCTCGACGTCGGGGAGCTCGCGGTCGCCATAGGGAGCCCGTCGGGCTTCCAGGCCACGGTGACCTCCGGGGTTGTAAGCGGCCTCAACCGGGAGGTCCCGGCCCGGTTCACCGGCGGTACCCCGCAGGCCGCGCTGGTAGACCTCATACAGACCGACGCCTCCATCTCTCCCGGCTCCTCCGGCGGGGCGCTCGCGGATCGGGACGGCCGGGTCATCGGGATCAACGTCGCGTACCTCCCCCCGGGGCAGACCGGCGCGGAGAACATAGGCTTCGCTATCCCGGCCGAGACCGCAACCTCCGTGGCGGACCAGGTTATCGAGACCGGCCAAGCCTCTACGCCCTACCTGGGCGTCCGGCTGGTGGACCTTACCCCCGAGATCTCCGAGCAGTTCGGCTTGCCGGTGGAACAGGGCGCGATAGTGGTGGACCCGGACCCGGACGGCCCCGCCGCCGAAGCCGGGATAGAGCCCGAGTCCGTAGTGACCGCCATAGACGGCACGGCGGTCGAGAGCACGGGAGACCTGCTCGTCGCCCTCCGGCAGTACGAGCCCGGAGACACGGTCGAGCTGACCGTGGTGACCGATGAGGGCGAGCAGCAGGTCGAGCTGGAGCTCGGAGAACGCACCGGAGAGGGCGCTTAGAGAGAGGGGACGGGCCTTCTCAAGAAGAGTCCGCAGCCTCCAGGCGTTCAAACCAGAGCTCATCCACCAGTACCCCCGCAACCACCGCCGCCGGAACCGCGAGCAGGGTGCCGAGGATGCCGAAGGCCGAGCCCAGGACCGTCACGGAGACTATTACCACTGCCGGGTGCAGAGACGCGACCTGCTGCATGATCAGGGGGGTCACGAGGTTGCTCTCTACTTGCTGGATACCGGCGTAGGCCAGAAGGACCCACAGCGCGTCCACCGGGTCTCCGGCCAGCCCCAGGAGGAACGGCGGCACTACCGAGACGACCGGCCCGATAAACGGCACGAACGCCAGGAGGCCGGTCAGCACGCCGAGAAAGAGTGCCCCGGGGATGCCGATGATGTAGAGGGCCGCGATCGAGAGCACACCCACGATGGCCATCGAGGCGAGCCGGCCCTTGAGCCAGCCCAGCAGGCTCGTATAGGCCGTGGCGAGGACTTCCCGCGCCCTCTCCCGTCGCCCGGGAGGGAAGAGCCTCACCACCCACCGGACGACAGGCTCGGGCTTAGCCACCAGGTAGAGGGGGACAAAGAGGATGACCACCAGCCCGAGCAGGAATGAAGCCAGGTTGGTGAAGAGCCCGAGCGCCCCGCCGAGGACCTTGCGCCCCACGCTTGCCAGGGTAGACGTAGTGATACCGTCGCCGCCACCGATCTGGAGTCCCAGGCTGTTCGCAAGCTCCCGGAGACGAGCCAGAGCCTGTGAGAGGGCTTCGGGCAGGGTGGTCACGAGCTGGGAGGCCTGCCGCGCGAGCTCCGGCAGGAGCAGGTAGCCGCCCGCTGCGATCACCGCCAGAGCTCCACCCACTATAAGGGCCGTCCCGGCGGGCCGCGGGACCTTGCGCTGGTAGAGCGCCTCGACCGGCCCCGAGAGCGCCACCGCGAGGAGCAGGCCCGCCGAGATCAGGAGCACCGCGGCCACCACCGTCGCCAGAAAGCGGTAGGCCAAAAACAGCGCGAAGACCACGAGCGCGGCCCGCAGCAGACCGCGCTCCGTAAGAAGGACTCGTCCCGGAAAGTTCATGGGAGGTAGTGTTACCCCGGGCCCGGCCCTGTTACTCTCCGCCCGGGCGGAGCCCCCGGACAGCTCCGGATGGTCTACTAGCATCTCCTGGCTAGCTCGAGACCCGGACTGGACGACGCAGGCGCTCCAGAGAGTCCAGGGCCTCTCCGGAGCGCAGCGCCGTCTCCGCCCGCACCAGGCAGTCTTCGAGCGGGACCCCGTCACCCCCCGCGAAGAGCCTGAGCGCCGCGTTGTAGAGCACGAGCGTGCCGACCGGGCCCTGCTCTCCCTCCAGGGCGGCGAGCAGCCTCTCCCGTTCGTCCTCCGGGCCCCGCCACGGGATGTCGGCCCTGGTGGCCCGGGGGAGCCCCAGGAAAGCGGGCGAGGCGTTGAACTCCTCGGAGCCCTCTGCGGTCACTAGCACCAGCGCCGAGTTACCGTCGAGCGGGGCCTCGTCGGAGCCCTCTATGGCCTGGAAGACGAGCGCCTTCGGCTCTGCGGTCCCGAGCTGACGGAGGGCCTCGGGCATGGTCTCCAGGAACGGGTGCCGGTGGGTCATGCCGACCATCATGCGGGAGCCGGGGACGGGCGAGATGAGCTTCTCCGAGACGTTTATGGCGGTCCGGCGCACCATCTCCCGGCGGAGCTGCAGGAGGCCGTGGAGCTCCGGCAGGTAGTGCTCCGGGGTGGACGCCGCGAGGCCGGTGGCCGCGAGCGACCCGCGGCTCTCCTCCACCGTCTGCGGCGCGGAGACGCCGAGGTTGCGCAGGGCGTCGAAGCTGGTGCGCCCGTGCTTGGGCGGTACGTCCTCGCCGCCCACCAGGAACACCCGGCCACCGGCCGCCGCCGCCACTACCGAGGCCGCCGCCCCGACGTTCATGGTGCGGACCTTGCCGTCGAACCCGCCCGTCACGGTCACGACCGGTGGCCCGCCCGCCGGGGCCTCGACCTCGCGGCAGAAGGCTCGCAGCGCCCGCGAGATGCCCGCGAGCTCCCCGGCCCCGTTGCCCTTGACCCGGCCTATGAGGAAGAAGCCCGCCGCCTGCGCCGGGCTCGCTATCCCCCGCAGGATCAGGCTCGCAGCCTCCTCGCAGGTCTCCGGGTCGAGATCCGCGAGGCTGTCCGGCCCCCGGGCCAGGGTCTTCAGGAACGGGCTGAACTCCTTCCAGCCCTCGGACCCCGCAGCCTGTCCTTCGCTACCCTTCATCCCTTCCATACTATCCCGCGGCCCGGTCCCTTGCAGGTGGGGTGTCCCCGGCGGGGACCACCCGCACCGCCGCGCCCTTGAGCTCCGGCTGCTTCGAGGTGGGACAGGCCGCGCCGTGGGTCGTCTCGTTGACCCCGCCGCCGTCCGTCCAGAGGTCGCCCCAGTGGAACGGGGCGAAGACGGTGCCGGGCTCCATCTCGTCGGTGACCTCGGCCCGCGCCGTGTAGGAGCCCCGCGCGGAGACCACGCGGGCCAGGTCCCCGTCGTCGAGGCCGGCCTGTGTAGCGGCCTCCGGGTGCAGGCGGACGAAGGGGCCGTCGAGGCGTTTGGTGAGCTTCTCGGAGCGGCCGGTGCGGGTCATGGTGTGCCACTGGTTCTTGATCCTGCCAGTCGAGAGCACGAGTGGGTACTCTTCGGAGGTGGGCTCGTGGAGGCCCGCGTGCGGCGTGGGGATGAACCGGGCCCGCCCGTCCGGCGTGTTGAAGGTGCCGTCGGTGTAGAGGCGGGGGGTACCCGGGTGCTTCCTCTCCTCGTCCGGTAGCTTCGCGGGCCTCCGTCCGCGGCGCTCCTCCGCGGAGAGCAGGTCCGGCACGGGCCACTGTACGGGCTCCCGACGCAGCCGCTCGTAGGAGAGGCCCGTGATGTCCACGGGGGTATCCCGAGTAAGCTCCCGGTACTCGGCGAAGACCTCCTCCGCCTCCCGCCAGGCGAATTCCCCCGCGAAGCCGAGCCGTTGTCCGACGGCGGCGAAGACCTCCCAGTCCGCCCGGGCCTCGCCGGGGGGCTCCACGAGCTTCTCCACCATGCTGACCCGCCGCTCGGAGTTGGTCATCGTGCCGGTCTTCTCGCCCCACTGGGCGGCCGGCAGCACGAGGTCGGCGAGGAGTGCCGTCTCCGTCGGGTACGCGTCCTGGACCACGAGGAAACCGCAGCCCCGGAGGGCCTCTTTGGTGCGGGCGAGGTCCGGCATGGAGACCGCGGGGTTGGTCGCCGCCACCCACAGCACCTCCGTCTCGCCGCTCCGTACCGCGTCGAACATCTCCGTGGCGGGCAGGCCCGGCTCCGGGGAGATGCTGCCGGGCGCCACGCCCCACGCCTCCTCCACCTCCCGGCGGTGACCGGCGTCCTCGACCAGGCGGTAGCCGGGGAGGAGCTGGCAGAGGCCGCCGCCCTCCCGGCCGCCCATGGCGTTCGGCTGGCCGGTCAGGCTGAACGGCCCGGCGCCGAGGCGCCCGATCTGGCCGGTCGCGAGGTGCAGGTTGATGATGGCCCGGTTGTTGAGCGTGCCGGAGGTGCTCTGGTTCGCGCCCATGGACCAGAAGCTCAGGGACGCCCCGGCCTCGCCGAACATCCTGGCCGCCCGCACTATGTCCCCGGCGTCGAGGCCGCAGACCCTGGCCGCCCGTGCCGGGGTCCACTCGCCCGCGGCCTCGACCGCCCCCTCGAAGCCCGCCGTGTGACGCTCGACGTACCGCCGGTCCACGAAGCCCTCCTCGACCAGCACGGTGAGCATCGCGTTCGCGAGCGCCAGGTCCGTGCCGGGACGGAGGGGGAGGTGCAGGTCTGCTAGCTCCGCGGTGGCGGTCCGGCGCGGGTCGATCACTACGGCCTTTACCTCCGGGTCTCGCTTTCTCGCCTGGATCCGGCCGAAGGTGACCGGGTGGCAGTCGGCGGTGTTCGTGCCCCAGAGCAGGAAACACCCCGCGCGGGTGATGTCCGCGTAGGAGGTCGGCGGTCCGTCGGTCCCGAAGGCCCCGCGGTAGCCGGCGACCGCGCTCGCCATGCACAGCCGGGAGTTGGAGTCCAGGTTGTTGGTGCCGAGAGAGCCCTTGGCGAGCTTGTTGACCGCGTAGTAGTCCTCCGTCAGGAGCTGGCCCGAGATGTAGAACGCCGCACCTCGCGATCCGCGCCGCTCCACCGCGCCGCCGAGCCTCTCCGCCAGCTCGTCGAGAGCCGCCTCCCACGTCACGGGCTCCATCTCTCCGGAAGCGCCGCGCCGCAGGGGCTCCGTCAGGCGGTCGGGGGAGGCTATGGCCTCCGGGAGCCCGGCGGGCTTGGGACAGAGCTTGCCGAAGTTCGCCGGGTGGTCGGCGTCGCCCCGGACCTTCGAGATACGGCCTCCCTCCACCCGCGCCTCGACCCCGCAGCCGACGCCGCAGTACGGGCAGGTAGACCTGACCCAGCCTCCGGCGTTGTCCCGGGCAACCCGGGTTTCGGCGCGATCTCTCACAAGACCTTCCCCTACTATTAGATAGACCGGACGGATTCGGGGCAGAGGATAGCCGGGAGCCCGCCACCTTCCATCGGCCCGGTGGATAAGAATCGCACATATATGCAGGGTCATTTCTCTCTGTATTGACAAAGACCCGCCCCACCCGCCGCGGCTAGCATCCGGAGCGACGTGCAGGACCGGTCCCCGGCGGCGACGGTTGCAGGGAGTCTTCGGCCGGGGCTCTTATCTCTGGAGGGAGGTCTGATATGGCGACCGCGGCTCAGCGGGGCACTACGGAGAACATCGTGGGCAAGGGTGGTTGGATCGAGAAGTGGAACCCCGAGGACCCGGAGTTCTGGGAGAAGAGAGGTAAGCCGATAGCGCGGCGCAACCTGGTCTTCTCCATCTTCGCGGAGTTCCTCGGGTTCGCGGTGTGGCAGCTCTTCAGCATCGTGGGCGCCCTGATCGGAGCCATAGGGTTCGACTTCACACCGAACCAGCTGTTCTGGCTGGTGGCGCTGCCGCCGCTGGTCGGGGCTTTCATGCGCCTGCCCTACACGGTGGCCGTACAGATCTTCGGGGGACGGGCCTGGACCATCGTGAGCGTGCTCCTGCTGCTAATACCCACCACCCTGCTCGGGTTCGCCGTGATGAACCCCGATACGCCGTACTGGGTATTCGTGGTCGCCGCCATAGCGGGCGGCTTCGGAGGGGGCAACTTCTCCTCCAGCATGACCAACATAAACTACTTCTTCCCCAACCGGGAGAAGGGGGCCGCGCTCGGCATCAACGCCGCCGGGGGCAACATCGGGGTCGCCGTGGTACAGCTCGTGGTGCCGCTCCTGATCACGCTCGGCGTCTCCGTCATAGCTATCGGCGGCTCCCAGACGCGGGAGAACGCCGACGGCAGCACGAGCCAGATCTTCATGCAGAACGCGGCCTTCTTCTGGATACCGCTGATCCTGATCTCCGCCGTCTGCGCCTACTTCTTCATGAACAGCCTGAGGGTCTCCCGTACTCCGGTGAAGGAGCAGGCGCTCGTGCTGCGGCGCAAGCACATGTGGGTGATGAGCTACATCTACATCGGTACCTTCGGGTCGTTCATCGGGTACTCGGCGAGCTTCCCGCTCCTTATAACCCTGCGCTTCCCCGAGTACGCGAGCTTCGCCGCGCTCGCCTGGCTCGGCCCGCTGGTGGGCTCGGTCTCCCGGCCGTTCGGCGGCTGGCTCGCCGACAAGGTCGGCGGAGCGCGGGTCACGTTCTGGGACTTCGTGGTCATGATAGGGGCCGTCATAGGTCTGCTGCTGTTCCTGCGCCTCGAGTCCTTCTCCGGGTTCTTCGCCATGTTCCTGATCCTGTTTACCGCAACCGGCATCGGCAACGGCTCGACCTACCGCATGATCCCGTTCATCTTCCGCACCGAGCGGGCGCGGCAGGCCGAGGGCCACGACGAGGAGACCCAGGACCGGCTGGTCAGCCAGGGCCTCAAGGAAGGGGCGAGCGTGCTCGGCTTCGCCGGAGCCATAGGCGCCCTCGGCGGCTTCTTTATCCCGCGCGCCTTCAGCTCCTCCATCGAGTCCGCCGGTGGGCCCCAGGCCGCTCTCACCGCGTTCGTCCTGTTCTACGTGACCTGTCTCGCCCTGACCTGGTGGTACTACTCCCGCCGCCGGGCCGAGGTGTCGTGCTGAGAGCCCCCGCATCCCGGGAGCTACGAAAGTCTCCCGGGGTGCAGATGTATGAACACGGCACATACATGCAGCCGGATTCTCCTACCTGGGGCCAAAGACCCGCGTCCTGGGCCGCGGGTAGCATCCGGTGGACGCTGGGTCGGACGGAGCTTCGCCCGGCGGGCGGCGGGGCCATAGCACGGGGGCATCTCCGCCGGAGAGTAGGACGGAGACAGCGGCCGGGGGTAACTCCGCCGGGCCGCGGAGAGGAGCGTCGTGGCGCGGATACCGGTCTGGGACGAGAGCAGCCCCTCCACACCGCCAGAGGTGCGGGAGGCGTTGAGCTACACGGTTGGGAAGTTCGGGGAGAACCTGAACATCTTCCGGGAGATGGCGAACCACCCCGAGTTTGTTCGCCGGTTCGTGGACCTGGCTATGGTCTCCTACGGGGAGGGGAGTACCATAACCCCGGCCCACAGGGAGCTCGCCTACACGACCGCAACAGTGGTCAACGAGTGCCACTACTGAATACCGACCCACATCATGCTCGGTCGGAGCGTGGGGTTGACCACGGAGCAGTTAGACCATCTCGGGGACGACCCGCTGCCAGACGGCGTCTACGACGCGGCGGAGGCGGCGATAGTCCGGTACGCGCAGAGGTCCACGGCCTCCATAGCCATAGACGGGGAGACTTACGGGGCGCTCGCGGAGCACTTCTCCGTGCCGCAGGTAATGGAGATCTTCAGCATGGTCGGGCTGAGCAACTTCGTGAACCGCTTTCACGCGACATTTCTGAGCGACGTGGACGCCTCGACGCTGGAGGCCGTGGGGAGCGGCGACCGGGAGTACGGCGCGTGCTCTCTGCCCCGGCCGGTGATTAGGGCCGAGTAGCCGTGGAGGAGCCAGTCAAGCGAGACACAAGGAGGTACCGGCAGACATGCCAGCACAGAAGAGGAAGATACAGGACGTAAAAGCCGACCAGAATCTCGAGACCATCTGGGAGAAGATCCTCCAGTGGTCCGAGGACGGGTGGGAGTCCATACCCGAGGACGAGATAGACCTGACCAAGTGGTACGGGCTCTTCTACCGCAAGCCGACCCCCGGGTACTTCATGATCCGGGTGCGGGTGCCGGGCGGGGTGCTCCAGCAGGGGGAGATGACCTCCGTGCAGCTCCGGGAGCTCGCGGAGATCACGCGCGAGTACGGCCGGGACATCATGGAGGTCACCACGCGCCAGCAGGTGGAGCTGCGCTGGATCCGCATCGAGGACTTCCCCGAGATCTTCCGCCGCCTCCGCAGCGTCGGCCTGGACTCCCGGCAGACCGGGATGGACAACATCCGGGGCGTTACGACCTGCCCGGTCGCCGGGCTCGCGGCCGACGAGATCATCGACACCCGCAACGTGGTAAAGGAGATGAACGACGGCTTTGTCGGCAAGTGGC
>JACCZN010000040.1 GCA_013695915.1 Rubrobacter sp. | reverse complement strand
GCTTCGAGAGCTTCGGCGGGGCACTCCACGCGGGAGAGCACGGCCTGATCGGGCTTCTCCCCCTCTTCGCCATGTGCGACCGCGCGGACATCGGCGGCCTCTCCACCCCCGTCCACCGCCAGACGGTGCGCCCGACGGTCTTCGTCTACGATGGCTACCCCGGCGGCGTCGGCATCGCCCACCGCGGCTACGACGAGTACGAACGCCTCGCCCGCGACACCCTGGGCGTCATCGTCCGCTGCCCCTGCGAGAGGGGCTGCCCGGCCTGCATACAGTCCCCCAAGTGCGGCAACTGGAACGAGCCCCTGAACAAGGCGGGGGCCGTGAGCTTCCTGCGCTACCTGCTGGGACAGGTAGACCGCTACCCCACGCTTGAGTAGCGTCGCCTACATAACCGTCGTCGGTGCGGGAGACGCTTCGGACGAACTCTACGAGCGGGCGCGGGAGGTCGGTCGGCTCGTGGCGGGGCGCGGCGGGGTCGTGGTCTGCGGGGGCCGGACGGGGGTGATGGAGGCCGCGGCCCAGGGAGCCGCGGAGGCCGGGGGCGTCGCCCTCGGGATACTGCCGGACGAGGACCGGCGGCAGGCGAACCCCTACCTCTCGTACTCCGTGGCGGCGGGCACCGGCCACGCGCGCAACCTGGCCGTGGTGTGCTCCGGGGACGCGGTGGTAGCTATCGGGGGCGGCTACGGTACGCTCTCGGAGATAGGGTTCGCCCTCAAGGTCGGACGCCCGGTCGTGGCGCTCGATAGCTGGGACCTCGGCGGCCCCGTAACCGTTGTGGGCTCACCGGAGGCTGCCGTTGACGCCGCCTTCGGCAGCCTAACGCCTCGCTAGGCGGAGGTGCGGCGGCTCTCTCCGCTGTGTAAGATTCGCCGCTGGAGAGCGGCAGGTTTCGAGAGTAGCACTCTAACAAGACCGTCAGGAGACGAGAGATGGAGAACGGAAGGCTGGCCGTGGTGAGCGGCGCGAACCGGGGTATAGGGCTCGAGATCGTCCGGCGGCTCGCCGGGGAGGGGCTTACGGTCGTCCTTGGGGCGCGGAGTGAGGAGAAGGCGCAGGAGGCCGCGGACGGGCTCGCGGCCGACGGGCTGGAGGTTCACGCCCGGCGGCTGGAGGTGACAGATGCTGCCAGCGTCGAGGAGCTCGCGGGATCGGTCGAGAGCGAGTTCGGGCGGCTGGACGTGCTGGTCAACAACGCCGGGGTCTCTATCGACGGTGGTCAGAGCGGGGTGGAGGCCGACCTCGACCTCGTGCGGGAGACGCTGGAGACGAACCTCCTCGGGGCCTGGCGGCTGGCGGAGGTGGCCGTGCCGCTCATGAAGCGCAACGGGTACGGCAGGGTCGTGAACGTCTCCAGCGGCCTCGGGGCGCTGGAGGAGATGGGCGGCGGTGTCCCAGCCTACCGGGTCTCCAAGACGGGCCTCAACGCCCTGACCCGCATCCTGGCCGCCGAACTGCGCGGCACGGGCATCCTCGTCAACTCCGTCTGCCCGGGCTGGGTCCAGACCGGCATGGGGGGGTCCAGCGCCCCGCGTCCCGTGGAAGAGGGCGCCGACACCCCCGTCTGGGCCGCGACGCTGCCGAACAACGGTCCGACCGGCGGCTTCTTCCGGGACCGGCGACAGATCTCCTGGTAGCCCCAGCGGCTCCGCCCGGAGCCGCTGCGGGGAGCTAGCCTTGTTGCCTGTCCCTTCTGTGCCACCGGCGCCCGGCGTAGAAGAGGAGGAGCAGGGCCAGCAGGGTGACCACGACGAACCCGAAGGAACGGGTGGCGGAGAGTAGCTGGCTCCAGTACTGTCCGAAGAGGTACCCGAGGGTGCCGCTGGCGACGGCCCACACGGAGGCCGCAAGGAGGCTGTACGGCAGGAACGTGCCGTACCCCATCCGGCTCACCCCGGCGAAGAGCGGGGTCGTGCTCCGGAGGCCGGGGCCGAAGCGCCCGGCGAGGACCGTCTTCCCGCCGTGCTCGGCGAAGTAGCGCTCGACCCGGGCCATCTGCTTTACGTCCAGGAGGCGGGAGAGCAGCCGGAAGCCCCGGAGC
>JACCZN010000030.1 GCA_013695915.1 Rubrobacter sp. | reverse complement strand
GCAGTAGCTCGCAGGTTCCGGCGGGCAATGCTCGTTGGTGTGGTATCGGTCTCGGCCCTGGCATTCTCCGCCTGCGGTGGTTCGGGGGCGGATAGTAGCGAGCCCGTGGACTTCGGTTACGTGGGCTGGCCAGAGGCGATAGCGAAGACCCACGTCTCGGAGACCATGGTGCAGGCCCTGGGACACGAGACAGAGAGCGAGGAGTACACCCTGCCGGCGATCGTGCAGGGACTTGAGACGGGTGACCTCGACCTCTTTGTAGAGGCCTGGATCCCGAGCATGCAGAGCATGCTCGATGAGGCCGACGAGGAGCAGATCGAGTCTCTCGCCGTAAACTTGCCGGAGACCACCTACAGCCTCGCGGTCAACAAGGAAGCCTACGAGGCCGGCGTCGTCTCTCACGCGGACCTCGACGAGTTCAGCGGGGAGTTCGACGGTGAGATCTACGGCATAGAGCCCGGCAACGACGGCAACGAGATCATCCTCACCATGATCGAGGACGACACCTATGGGCTCGGCGACTGGGAGCTCGTGGAGTCGAGCACCTCCGGTATGCTCGGTGAGGTCGGGCGGCGCACCAGCGATGGTGAGTGGGTCGTCTTCGCTGGCTGGGAGCCGCACTGGATGAACCAGGAGTACGACATGGAGTTCCTCGAGGACCCTGAGGCAGCCTGGGGCGAGCAGTCCCACGTGGAGACCCTCGCCAACCAGCAGTTCGCCGAGGAGAACCCGGAGCTCCGGCAGCTCTTCTCCCAGATGAAGCTCAACAAGGATGTCCAGGCCACCTGGATAAACGAGATAGACAACACCGACAAGGACCCGGAAGAGATCGCCCTCGAGTGGCTCTCCGAGAACCCCGAGATGACGCAGGAGTGGCTCGACGGCGTCGAGGCCACGGACGGCACCGATGGGTTCGAGGCCCTGCAGTCCTACCTCGAGGAGCAGAGAGCCTAGAGCCCGCAACGCAGCTTCGTGGATAGGGAGGGTAGCCCCAACTGGGGCTACCCTCCCTATCTAGTGTGTGCGACTCACCGTAAAAGACCATGCCGCACGGCAGTTAGGAACTCCAGATAGTGCCCAGACCTCCTACAACAGAGCAGCTAATAGACATCGCCGGCAGCTTCGGCCTGCACCTCGAGGGGGAGGAGTTGAGCTCCTTTCACGCTCTCGTAGCCGCCACCCTGAAGTCTCACGAGAGGCTCGACGAGCTATGGGAGCCCTCGCTGCCGGTGCGCTACCCGCGCACCGGAGGCCGCCGCCCGGAGCCCGGGGAGAACCCTCTCAACGCCTGGTACCAACTGTGCTCTATACGAGGAGCTCCCGGAGAATCGCTCTCCGGCCGGCGAGTGGCCGTAAAGGACAACGTCTGTGTGGCCGGGGTCCCGATGATGAACGGCACCTCCGTGCTGGAAGGTTATACTCCGGAGTTCGACGCCCCGGTAGTAGAGAGGGTCCTCGCTGCGGGGGGCGAGGTAGCGGGCAAGGCGGTCTGCGAGCACCTGTGCTTCTCGGGTGGCAGCCACACCTCAGACACCGGACCCGTCCTCAACCCCAACGACCACACCCGCTCGGCCGGGGGCTCTTCGAGCGGCAGCGCGGCGCTCGTCGCCGCCGGAGAGGTCGAGATGGCCATAGGAGGCGATCAGGGAGGCTCTATCACCATCCCGGCTGCCTGGTGCGGGGTGTGCGGTCTCAAGCCGACATACGGTCTGGTACCTTACACGGGCATCTTCCCGATAGAGCACACCCTCGATCACACGGGCCCCATAGCCGCCACCGTCTACGATGTGGCGCTACTCCTTGAGGCTACAGCCGGAGAAGATGGGCTGGATCCCCGTCAGAGCGGTGTCCGGGTAGGAGAGTACGTGAGAGACCTGGAAGGCGGTGTACAGGACCTGAAGATAGGGGTCCTTCGGGAAGGCTTCGGCTGGCCGGGTCTCTCGGAGAGAGACGTAGAGGAGAGCGTCTGGGAGGCGGCGCGAGCCCTCGGTAGCTTTGGGGCCGAGGTCGAGGAAGTCTCGGTACCGATGCACCGGGACGGTATCCACATCTGGAACGGTATAGCCGTGGAGGGCTCCACCGAGACCGTGATGCGCTCCAACGCTCTGGGCACGAACCATAAGGGCCACTACGCAACGTCCCTGCTCGACGCATTTGCCCGGGGTAGGCTGACCCGCGCGGACGACCTTGCGGAGACGGTAAAGCTCACGATGCTCGCCGGGGAGCACCTGAGGAGGAGCTACCACGGCCGCTACTACGCAAAGGCTCAGAATCTGGCCCGCAGGCTAAACGCCGCCTACGACGAGGTGCTGGAGCGGCTGGATCTGCTGCTCCTTCCGACCGTCCCGATAAAGGCCACGTTGCTTCCCGGGGAGGGGGCCTCTCGGGAAGAGAGCATCGAACGCGCGCTGGAGATGATGGTCAACAATGCCCCCTTCGCGGTAACGGGCCACCCCGCGATGACGGTACCGTGCGGCGTGTCGGACGGTCTGCCGGTCGGGATGATGCTCGTGGGGCGGCCGTGGGAAGAGTCCACCGTGCTGAGGGCCGCCCGGGCTTTCGAGAGAGCCAGGACCTGACTCTAGCCCGCTCTCTACAGGCTACGATCACTAGAGAGTACCCGGCTCCGGCCGACAGTAGCTCTAGGCTACCCTAGTTTGGCATCTACTGGAAATTGGGTACCATGGGCTCAGTTCGTCGCCGGTCAGCAATTATGTGGCCTAGAAAGCCAACAGATCCAGGGGGTGCCCAATTGGCCGAGAAGCGGGACGACAGGATCGAGGAGATAGAGAACCGGTACGCCGGATACCAGGTCTACGACAGCCACTACGAGAAGATAGGGAAGGTCGACGACCTTTTCGTGGACGAGCACGACAGCCCGGAGTACATCGGGGTCCGGACAGGGCTGCTCGGGGCGAGGGCCACCCTCATACCCATGCAGGTGGTACGGGCCAACGACAAGCGGCAACTCGTGGAGGTCGCGGCCGACAGGGAGATGATCGAGAACGCCCCGAACTTCGAGGCCGACGACGAGGTAACGCTGGAGTTAGAGGACCGGGTCTGCGCCTACTTCGGGGTCGAGCGTGACGCAGACGCCCTCCGGGAGAGGAGCGGCTACGGAAGCTACTACAGCGGGGCGCCGGCCACGGAGGACCGCCCGGACGTAGACGTCGAGTACGGGGAGCGCTCGGACACCTACGAGCCCCAGACCCCGGCCGGGGAGGTGCCCGTGAGCCTGGAGCGGGAAGAGGCCCCTGCAAGCCGGGAGCGCGAGCTCTCCGCCGACGAGCGGCCCGAGATACCCGAGCCCGAGGTAACGGTCGGCGGGACCGGAGGCGAGGAGATACCGGAGCCCGCTCGGGAAGAGGGTGCCGGACGGACCGGCCGCGCAGGCGAGCCCGAAGAGGAGTTGGGCTCTCGCGCCGCCGGAGCCCCGAGAGAGCCGGAGGGGGACGACGAGCTGCGCGTGCAGCGCACCGAGGAGGAGCTCCGCGCGGGGACCCGTGAGCGGGAAGCCGGCTCGGTAAACGTCCGCAAGCGCGTCAGGACCGAGCGCGAGCGGGTGCGGGTGCCCAAGCGCCGCGAGGAGGTCAAGGTGGACCGGGTGCCCGTCTCCGAGGAGTCTGCGGACATCGGCGAGGAAGAGGTCCGGGTGCCGATCATCGAGGAAGAGGTCGTGGTAGAGAAG
>JACCZN010000017.1 GCA_013695915.1 Rubrobacter sp. | reverse complement strand
CACCGCCACGCCGCCGCTACCGCTACCTACGCCGCAGATATAGCCCGCGAGCTACAACTCGACGAAGCCCGCGTCGAGCGGCTGCGCCTCGCGGGGCTCCTGCACAACATCGGCATGTTCGGCCTGCCCGAAGAGCTACTCCGGCAGACCGGAAAGCCCAACTCCCTGGCCCAGTGCCGCCTCTCCGAGCACCCCGCCCGCAGCCAGCAGGCGCTCTGTGCGGTGCCGGAGTTTCAGGAGATGGCCTCGTGGGTGCGCTGGCACCACGAGCGTCCCGACGGCCGGGGCTACCCTGACAAGCTGCGGGGACCGTGGATACCGCTGGAGTCCCGGGTGCTGGGGGTAGCGCAGGCGTACTCGGCGCTGGTGTTGGACCAGCCTCGGCGGGCGGGGGTAGGAACGGCGAAGGCCCGGGAGGAGTTGTTGCGGGGCCTTGACACGGAGTTCGACGGCCCGGTAGTCAAGGCTTTCTTGCGGATACTGGACACGGAGACCGAGGGCTACAGGATGGCCGACGACCGGCGCTTCCTCTTCCCCGAGCCCGGCACGGAGAAGCTGCCGTGGGTGGAGGACGCTCCGCAACAGGACCTCCGTACACCCCCCCGGCAGCAGGACCTGGACTCCCCGGCAACCAGGTAGTACGCCGGACGGTAACAGTTCTCCCGCCTATCCCTCGCCGCCGAGGGCTCTACTGTAGCCGTCCACGGCGAAGACGAAACCCGGGCTACCTATTGTTAGTAGCTCGGATAAAGAGCATAATTAGCGGTTGGGCAACCAGAGTTGCCCGGTGTCTGGCTCGCGAAGGGGCTCGATTGAGGCTCTATTACATTGAGAGCGGCCATGTTACGGGCCTTGCTTAACGCCGGGCTGCCACGCGCGGCCGCGGCGGTGGCCGTCCTGCTCCTGCTGGGCTATTCGGGTTTCACGGGGATGTGGCCCGCTTACCTGGCGGTCCTCGGGGCGCTCGCGTTCGGGGCTCTCCTGGTCCTGGGGCGTCCGGCCGTCTTGCAGGGCAGCCTCCCGCGGGTGCTCGTGGACTCCGTCCTGATCACGCTCCTGGTAGGCGCCACGGGGGGTGTGGGGTCTCCGTTCTTTGTCCTGTACCTCCTGGCGGCCCTCGGGATAGCCCGCATCCCGGACACCCCCAGGAAGGTCGTAGGGGGTGCCACGGTCGTGGTCGGTTACCTCGCGGCCGTTACCTTCTCCTCGGGGCTCTTCGCGGCCCTCTCCCCGATGGCGGCGCTGGTCGCGGGGGCTACGGTGCTCCTCTGCGGCGTCGCCGGTCTGCTGGGGGCGCAGTTGACCGAGGCCCGGGAGAGGAGCCGGGTGCTCTCCGGTACCCTGGAGAGCGAGAGGAGACACGCCGCGGGGGTCTCCACCGTGGCCGCGAGCTTTGGGAGCGTGCTCGAGGTGCTGACCCCGGAGGCGCTCCTGCAGAAGGTCGCGGAGACCGCCCGCGAGGTCTCCGAGGCGCGGTACGCGCACGCTGCCGTGCTGGAGAGCGGCCGCCACCGGACCGTCGCCGACGGAGACCTGGAGGCCTGCCCGAGCTGGTGGCACCCCTCCATACAGCGGCTGGTGCTGCGCAGTTGCCGCTCCGGCGGCACGCTGTGGGACGGGGAGGAGGTCCACGGCCTCGAGGCTTTCCTGGCCGTCCCCATGATACCGCCCGGCGGTGAGGGGCTCGGTGCGCTGGTGGTAGGAGGTACGGGGTTCGGGGACGAGGAGCGACGCACCCTGGAGCTGCTCGCCGGGGAGGCGGCAGCGGTACTGCTGGAGGCGGAAGATGCTCCGGCCGGGCGGGACCCGGTCTCCAGGCTGCCAAACAAGGACTCGCTCCGCCGGGTGCTCGCCCGGGACTTCTCCCAGTCCGGCAGCCTGACCGTGATGGCGGCGGACCTCGAAGGCTTCCGGCACTACAACCGCACCTATGGCCCCGCCGCGGGGGATACCCTGCTCGCGCGCCTGGGCCGGCACCTCGGGGGCAGTTGCCAGCGCCTGGCCTTCAGGTACAAGGACGACGTGTTCGTCCTCCTCTTCCGCGGCCAGAACGAAGCCCGCAACCGGCGGTCGGCGGTCGGCATACAGCAGGTCGTGGCAGAGCTTACCGGGGGCTCCAGGGTCTCCCTGGGCGTCTCCGTGGGGTTCGCGGGCGGCGGTGCCGGAGACCATGGACCGGAGGTGGTCCTGCAAGCGGCTCTGAGGGCGCTGCGGCGGGCGAAGATAGAGCCGGAGCGCATCTTCTCCGGCACCCCCGACCGGACCGGGGAGGCCTGGGTACCCGAGGTGATGGAGTACTCGCCCCGGGTGACGCAGACCGTGCTCTCCCTCGTGGAGGCTACCGAGGCCCGCGACTCCTACGTGAGCGGTCACATGAGGGCCGTCTCGGACATCGCGCGGCGCCTCGGGACCTGGCTCGAGCTCTCCGCCGAGCAGATGGACGCCCTCGTGGTCGGCGCGCTGCTGCACGACGTGGGCAAGATCGGGGTCCCCGACTCCATCCTCCAGAAGCCGGGCAAGCTGACCGAGCAGGAGTACGAGACGATGAAGCAGCACCCGGTGACCGGGGCGAAGATACTAGAGCCGGTCGAGGAGCTGGAGGCAGTGCTTCCCGTGGTCCGGCATCACCACGAGCACTTCGAGGGCGGCGGCTACCCGGCGGGCCTGCGGGGGGAGGAGATACCGCTCATAGCCCGCATAACCCTGGTCGCCGACGCCCTGGACTCCATGACGAGGGACCGGGTCTACCGCCGGGGCATACCGCTCGAAACCGCCGTGGAAGAGATAGTGAACAGCTCGGGCACACAGTTCGACCCCCGGGTCGTCCGGGCCCTGGTGGAGCTCATCGACTCCGGCAGGTGGAGCATGGAGCGGGCCAACTAGCAGCCCGGCGGCCGCGGCGCCTAATGCTCCCGGCGGTCTTCGAGGTACTCTTCGTAGGAGGGGTGGGTGGTGCGCGGGCGGGACCACCTCTGGCGGGAGATCAGGGCTTCCAGCGCGGCGCCCGTCCCGAGCAGCGCGGCAACGAGCAGTATGAGGCCTCCGAAGACCGGCACGAGGTAGGCGGCCGAGAGCGCGGCGGCACCCACTACGGCGGCCGACACGTCGCCGCCCCGGTGGTATCCCGTAGCCAGGAGTATCCTGCGGCCCAGGGCGTAGGCCGTCACCAACAGCCCGAAGAAGAGCAGCGCCAGGTAGGCGGGGACGGCGAGCACGAGCAGCGGTATCCCGATAAGCGTTACCGCGAGCAGCACGGAGACCCCCACCGTCGCCGGGAGCGAGACCGCCCCGAGGAGCAGCGACCGGCCCGGGGCCGTCTCCAGGCTCCGCGCGGTGGCTTCGAGCGGCCGGCCGCCCAGGACGGCCAGCAGCACCGCCGCCGCGCACAGGCCCACGGCACCCAGGAGCCAGCCCGTGAAGTCCGATAGGAGACCCTCCCCACCCCTCGGCGGGGACCGTTCCGAGGCCATCCCGGACATCACGTTACCGTCTATATTTGTGGTGTTGCCGTCCAGGTACCCGTTCCGGTGCGAGACGTGTCCCTCTATGTGGGCGTCGGGGCCGAGATCCACGTCCCCGTAACCCACGTCCACGGAGCCCCCTACGCGGTCGTTTATGTAGACGTCGCCGAACCCGGCCTCCACGTCGCCGCCCACGGGCTCCTCGATCACGATGTCCCCGAAGGCGCACTTCACGTCCCCGGCGACCTCGCCCTCCACCCGGACGTCGCCGAAGACGGCGTGAGCCTCCTCGGCGGTCGCGCCCTCGGGCACCACCACGTCCCCGAAGGTCCCCTTCTCGGAGGCCTCCGCGGACCGGGCCGGGGTCAGGGCCAGGCAGCCCAGGAGGAGGACCGAGAGCAGCCCGAAGAGGAGGGCGGGGGCGGCCCGCCTCATGCCCGGCGGGGCCGGCGGCCCCGGCGTACGAGGAGCACGGCGGCCGCTATCAGGAGGTCCAGGGCGGCGCCGATGAGGAGCAGCGCCAGGATGGCAGGCCCGGAGACGTCCAGCACCACGCGGACGACCTCCTCCAGGCCGGAGACCAGGCCCCAGCCCGTGCCCGTGAGCTCCGCGAGCAGCCCGAACGGCCGTCCGCCGTGGAGTGAGAGCAGGACGAACACCGCGGCGGCCAGAGCCCCCGCCAGCGCGGCCCACAGGAGCCGGGCCCTCATGGACCGGGTCGGGAGCGCCATCGCGACCCGCCGCGAGACCTCGCAGCCCGACGGGTGTCCGCCGTCCGGGGACTTCAGCGCCTCCAGGAAGGAGCTCAGGTCCAGCTCCCTCTCGTAGAGCTCCCGACAGACCGGGCACCGGGAGAGGTGCTCGCGGACCTCCTGCTCCCGTTCCGGACCGAGAGACCCTTCCGCGAGCTCGAAGATCACCTCCGGCTCGTAGCAGAGGCTCTCCCCGCGGCCGTGTCCCTCCGGGCGGCTCACCCCGCCCCGAGCTCCCGGGAGAGCATGTGGCGGGCGCGGAAGAGGCGGCTCTTTACGGCGGAGACCGTGATGCCTAGGACCTCGGCTATCTCCGCGTAGCTCATCTCCTCGTTGTAGCGCAGCAGGAGCGGCACGCCGTAGGTCTCCGGCAGGGTGGCTATAGCCTCCTGGAGCATCCGGGAGCGGTCCGCCTCCACGGCAGCATCCTCCGGTCCCCGCGTGACCCTGGCGTGTATCTCCGGGTTGAACTCGATCACGTCCCGGCGGCGGCGCAGGGTGTCTATGCCGAGGTTGTTGGCGATGGCGAGCAGCCAGGTCTTGAAGCGGTAGTCCGGGTTGAAGGTGTCGAGCCGGTCGTAGGCCTTGAGGAAGGTCTCCTGGACCAGGTCGTCAACGGCCGCGTCCCGGCCCGCGTAGGCGTAGAGGACGTGCCCGACGAGCCGTTCGTAGCGGCCGACGAGCTCCTCGTAGGAGCGCAGGTCGCCCCCGAGGGCCCGGGAGACGAGCTCGTTGTCCTCCAGGCGCCCGTGGGGTACCCGCAGGCGTCTCAGGCGCTCCCGCCAACCTCCTACGGCCACTGTAGAGGTGTACTCCATGCTAGGGAGAGTATACGACCCCCGCCACCGGAAGTTTCTGGCAGAATGCCCCTCGTGGAGAGCGGCGGCGCACCACCCCGCGAGACGCTCCCGGTAAAGAGGGCGGTACTGGCGCTCTTTATACTGGCCCACACGGCCATACTCTTCCTGATGCCGCGCACGCCGGCGTTCCAGGTCGAGATCTTCCGCGGCTACGCGGACAGGATCTTCGCGGGGGAGGTCCCCTATGCAGACTTCGCCTACGAGTATCCGCCACTGAGCCTCTTGACCCTCCTCCTGCCTCGCGCGTTCACCGGCGACCCGGAGGCCTACGCCTCTCTCTTCGGGGCCGAGATGCTGGTCTTCAACATAGTAATACTCGTTGCCCTCTATCGGATAGGGCTGAAGGCCGTGGTCCTCTACGGCGTGGCGATGCTCCTCTTCTGGCGGCTACCCTACATCCGCCACGACCTCGTCCCCGTGGCAGCCGCCACGCTCGGGACGGTCGCCCTCCTGCGGGGCCGGGCCCTGCTCTCTGCCGTTCTGTGGGGAGCCGGCGGGGCGCTCAAGCTCTACCCGATGGTGGCCGTCCCCACGCTCGCCTGCGGCGCGGGCCTGCTGGAAACGGCCAGACGCTGGACGGTCGCCGGGGCGGTCTTCGGCGCGGGCATCGCGTGGGGCTTCGTAGCGTTCGGCCCGGACGTGGTCTACCTCTTCGACTACCACGCCGACCGCCCGGCCATGATCGAGAGTACCCCGGCCAACATCCAGCTCCTCCTGCCGGGCTCGGATGTCGTGCTCGCCTTCGGCAGCTACAACGTGATCGGGCCTTTCGGCAACCCCCTGGTCGGACTGTTCGACGTGCTCCAGCTCGCCGCGGTCGCCGTGGCGCTCGCGGTCTGTCTCTGGCAGGGCCGGAGCGCGCCGCCGGGTGTCGGCGTGGCCCGGGGGGCCGCAGCCGCGACCTTTGCGTTCGCCGTGTTCGGCAAGGTCCTCTCCCCGCACTTCCTGTTCTGGCCGCTGCCGCTCCTGGCGATAGCCACGGCGCTCAGGGGCCTCCGGATGCCCCGCGCGACCTGGGCCCTCTTCTTTGCCGCCATCGCGCTGACCACGGCCATGAACGAGCAGTACCATACGATACAGGAAGACCTGCCCTACTTTACCGCCATGCTCACCGCGCGCAACTTACTCCTGATCCCGCTCTTCGCCCTGATGCTGCTTCGCCCGAAGGAGGGCGAAGGGGACCAGCAGGAAAAGCCCCCCGGCGAGCGCGGCGTTGAGTAGGCCGGGCTCCCGGGACTCGGGCTCCCCCTCCACGCCAAGGGTCTCGCCCACGGCCTCCCCGGAGTAGACCTTCACTAGCGGCACCCCGCCCCTGGTATGCTCCCAGAGGGGCGGCCGCCGTTCGAGGGCCAGCATCTGGTCCGTGTAGATCGACTGCCGCGGCAGGAACAGGAAGTACGAGTCCTCCCGCGGCTCTTCATCCCAGACGTACCTCTCCGGCGCGATGGGCGAGAGGTAGGCCGGGCGCAGGTCCTCCCGCAGGTCGCCGGTCCTGCGGTAGCTCTCGAGCACCGCGTAGGTCCCCGCCTGCGTGTAGACCGTCGCCCCCTCGGGGGCGACCTCGCTCACGTACTCCACGGCGGGCTTGTAGGTGTTGGCGAGGTACGTAGTCTCGAACCCGAGGGCCCGCGCGCCCGGGAGGAGGCCCACCGCTTCACCGTAGTACTCCAGCGAGTTCTCCGTCCCCGTCCACAGGATACCCGGCAGGGAGAGCGCTACGTAAGCCGCGAGGAAGAGCGCGGGCCGCCCGGCCCGCGAGGCCGCCCAGCCGACCCCGACCCCCGCGCACACGGCCCAGAGCGGGAAGGCCGCCAGGAACTGCCGGGGCCCGCCGTAGATGGGCACGAGCCCCGAGCCCGCCACCGCCAGGAGGAGCCCGAGGTGCAGGAGCAGCCAGCCCGCCGCCGGATGGCCGCTCCCGAGGAGCCGGACCACCCCCGCCACCCCCGCCGCCGCGACCGCGAGCGGCACGAGCGCCACGAGGGCGGCGAGCGGGTAGTGGAAGGGTGCCCCCGCCCACCACTCCCCGAGGTAGAAGGTGAGCCGCTCATCCTGGAGCCCCCCCGCCCAGAACAGGAACTCCCCTGTCCTCCCCACCGGGTCCGGCCACATCCAGGGCCAGATAGCGTAGAACACCACCGCCCCCACCCCGCAGGCCGCCGCGAGCCGTACCACGGCCGCCCGCAGCTCCCCCCGCCCGTAGACCAGCACCCACACGAAAGCCGCGAAGGGCAGCGGAAAGACGCTCAGCTTCGTGGCGAACGCCAGCCCGAGCAGGGCGCCCGCGAGCGCCGTCCGCCCGCGGCCCCCGTACCGCAGCGCCCCGTAGAGGGCGAGAGAGGAGATCAGGTACATCGAGGCCGCCGCCCCGTCCAGTTGCCCGAGCCGGGCAAACCCGAAGAGGACCGGCACCAGCGGCAGGCTCAGCGCCGCCCCCCACGCCGCGGCCGGTCCGAGCTCCCGCCGCACGAAGCGGAAGGCCACGTAGACCGAGGCCAGGAACAGTACGTAGGAGCCCATCCGGTAGGCGTCCCCGAGCCGCCCGAGGTCCTCCGTGCCGAAGACGAGGGCTCCGAACCCCGCGAAGAGGCCCGCCCACAGCTTCAGGAACGGCGGCGCCTCGTGGCTCTGCTCCCAGAAACGGTCTATGGACGAGAAGAGGGCCGAAGGCTCGGAGGCCCCGTGGCCGAACCAGGAGAGGTACGAGTACGAGGAGGTGAAGTAGTTCGGCTCGTCCCAGGTAACCCCGATCTCCCCTACGGTAACGAGCCCCACCACCCCGAGCACCGCGAGGTAGGCCGCCAGCAACCGGCCCTCCCCCACACCCCTCAGCGACTTCTCCACGCGCCCGAGCACGGGACCATTCTAGACCAGGCACGCAGACGCCTGACGCGCCGGGGTGAAAGCCCCGCTCTATGAGGAGTGAGAGGTGTGCCCCTCCGCGGGGCTCAGGAGCGAGCGGTCCACCCCGGCCGTAGAGCGGCGCCCGGAGCACGCGAGCTCGAGGTCTATATCTGCCATGAGGTTGCGGACGACCTCGGTGACTCCCTTCTCCCCTCCGGCGGCGAGACCGTAGACGTAGGGACGGCCGACGAGCACGCCCGAGGCCCCGAGCGCGAGCGCCTTGAGCACGTCGCTCCCGCGCCGGACGCCGCTGTCCATGAGGAGCGGCATCTCCTCTCCCACCGCCTCCCGGACCTCCGGCAGCGCGTCGAGGGCCGCCACCGCGCCGTCCACCTGCCGCCCGCCGTGGTTCGAGACCACGAGGCCGTCTATCCCACGCTCCCGGGCGAGCCGGGCGTCGGCGGGGTGGGTGATGCCCTTCAGGAGCACGGGCAGGGAGGTCTGCTCCCGGATGAACTCCACCTCGTCCCAGGAGAGGCTCGGGTTGCCGAAGACCTTCAGGAAGTGCTCCACGGCTCCCCGCGGGCCCTCCTCCGGGGTACGTTCGAGGCCCGCGCGGAAGGCCGGGTCCGAGACGTAGTTGGCGATGCCCTCCCCGTCGAGGAACGGCAGGTAGGAGTTCCGGAGGTCGCGCTCGCGGAAGCCGATGATCGTGGTGTCCAGCGTCACCACCACCGCGGAGTAGCCGGAGCTCTCCGCCCGGCCGACCATGCTCCTTATCACCTCGCGGTCACTGGAGGGGTAGAGCTGGAACCACCGGGGCGCCTCGCCCATCTCGGCCGCGACGTCCTCTATGGTGTTCGAGGAGACGGTGCTCAGGATCATGGGCACGCCCATCGCAGCCGAGGCCCGGGCCACGGCGAGCTCGGCCTCGGGATGGACGATGGAGAGCACCCCGACGGGAGCGAGCAAGAACGGTGCGGCGGACGGGGTGCCGAGGAAGCTCGCGGAGATGTCCCGGTCGGCCACGTCCTGCAGCATGCTCGGGCGTATCCGCCAGCGGTAGAAGGCCTCGCGGTTGGCCCGCATGGTATCCTCGCCGCCCGCACCCCCGGCCACGTAGTCGAACGGACCTGCCGGGAGTACCTCCCGGGCGCGCTCCTCCCACCCCTCGTAGGACATAGGGAACTCCGGGGGCTCCTGCGCCCCGAAGACCCGGAACTGGAGGTCCGGCCCATAATTAGACATCTACCACCCCTTCCCCGGATGTACCGACGTAGCCGGGGATTCTACCAGCACCGCCCCGGGAAGGGTCCGCCGCCACACGCAAGAGGGCCGGGGCTCACGACGAGCCCCGGCCCTCTCCGGTACAGCGTCGTCCCGCCGGCTAGACGGACGACCTGCCGGCGACCGCGCGGTAGACGAACAGCAGCAATACGGCGCCCAGCGTCGCCACTACGATGGTCCAGATGTTCAGGCCCGTGGCGCCAGCGCCCCCGAGGAAGCTGACTATGCCGCCGCCGACCAGACCGCCCCCGATCCCGATAAGGATGGTCGCCAGTATGCCGCCCGGCACGTCGCCGGGTATTATCCACTTGGCGAGCGCCCCGGCTATGAGGCCGACTACGATCCAGGACAGGATACCCATTACTCTCTCCTCTGCTCCGCTTCTACAGACCTCGCAAGCGGGCTGCGATCTCGAAACGTTCGTCACGTCTCACCTGCCCGCTGTTTCTATGCATACCCCCTGCCCCGCCAGCCGAAACCGGTCCGTACCCGAGGCCTCCGGTCTTCAGGCTGCTGTGGTGTAGGCGCCTTCGAGGGCCTCGTCTATGGCGCGGAGCGAGGCGTCGTCCAGGCGCACTCCGGAGGCTCCGGCGTTGTCGTCGAGCTGCTCGGGCCGGCTCGCGCCGACGATTGCCGAGGTGACGCCCGGCTCCCGGAGGACCCAGGCCAGGGCGAGTTGGCTCATCGTGAGGCCGAGGTCTCCGGCTATGGGGCGCAGACGCTCCACGGCCCGCAGGGTCTGCTCGCTGCCGAGCTCGCCCATAAAGCTGCCCATCGAGTCGCTGGCGGCGCGGGAGTCCCCGGGCGGCGCCTGGCCGGGCCGGTACTTGCCGGTCAGCACGCCCTGGGCGAGGGGGGACCAGACGATCTGGCCTATCCCGTTCTCGCGGCACAGGGGTATGACCTCGGCCTCGGGCACGCGCCGGAGCATGGAGTACTGGGGCTGGCTGGAGACGAACTTCTCGACCCCGGGTATCGCGAGGGCGGCCCGGACCTGCTCCGCCGTCCACTCGCTGAAGCCTATGTACCGCGCCTTGCCCTCCCTCACGACCTCGGTCAGGGCCTCCATCGTCTCCTCGAGCGGCGTCTCCGTGTCGTAGCGGTGGCACTGGTAGAGGTCCACGTAGTCCGTCCCGAGACGCTCCAGGGAGGCGTCTATCTGCTTGTGAACCTGTGCCGCCGAGAGCCCCTTATCCTCGGAGGACATCGGGAAGTAGAGCTTGGTTGCGAGCACGTAG
Organism: Rubrobacter sp.; assembly: GCA_013695915.1. Taxonomy (GTDB): domain Bacteria; phylum Actinomycetota; class Rubrobacteria; order Rubrobacterales; family Rubrobacteraceae; genus Rubrobacter_A. The sequence continues at coordinate 5,667 of JACCZN010000017.1, read as the reverse complement.
GAGGAGCGGTCCACGCCCCCGAGCACCTCGCCCAGGAAGGACTCCGCGGCACCCCGCCCGTAGATGTTCGCCGTGTCGATGAAGTTGATGCCGAGCTCGAACGCCCGCCGGACGCAGGCTTCGGAGTTCTCACGCTCGACGCCGGTGCCGTAGGTCAGCCAGGAACCGAGCGCGAGCTCCGATACCCGCAGGTCGCTGTCTCCGAGGTTTCTGTACTCCAACGGGGCCTCCTGATCTCTCGTCCTCTACTGCTCCCGGAGACCGCAGGAAGCTCCCGCGGTCTCCGGAGAGTGTTTGCCGCCGGGCTTAGCCTTCCAGGCGGGCCTGGAGCCGGATGTCCACGTTGCCCCGGAGGGCGTTCGAGACGGGGCAGAGCTGCTCGGCCTGCTGGGTGGCGCTCTCGAACTGTCCCTGGTCCATACCGGAGACCCGGCCCCGCACGTCGAGGTCTACGGTCGTGATCTTGAGCGCCTGGTCGTCCAACGTGCATACGGCGTCCACCTCGAGGTGATCCGGCGCGTTGCCCCCCTCGGACAGGACGTTGGAGAGCGCCATCGCGTAGCACGTGGCGTGCGCCGAGGCTATGAGCTCCTCGGGGCTGGTCTTCCCGTCCGGGCGCTCGACGCGGGAGGCGAAGGTCACCGGCGACTCGGTCATCGCCTCGCTGCTCGCGGTGGTGAAGTTACCCTGTCCTCCGGGTAGGTCACCCTCCCAGACGACGTGCGCTCTACGCTCTACGTTAGCCACGGTTCCCCCTTGCTCGTTCTTTGTACGAACCGCCAGTATACGATGTCCGTCGCGGTAACATTCGCTCCATGAGATACAGGCACTCTGCGGCCGGGCATCACCGGTGGTGCAGGTATCCCCCGCCGCCCTCCTTGGCCCGGTACATCGCCCGGTCGGCTTCCTTGAGCAGCTCCCCGGCGCTCCGGTCCCCGGCGCCCTGGCACGCTATGCCGATGCTGGCGGTCACCCGGACCTCTCTCGCGGTGCCTTCTCCGGTGGAGAAAGGCCTGGAGAGCTCGCGGATTATGCGTTCCGCCGCCTCCGCTGCTCCTTCGGGCCCCGTGTCCTCCAGCAGGACCGCGAACTCATCGCCACCGATACGGGACACCGTGTCCTCCGGTCTCAGACAGGCCTTCAGACGACCGGCCACGGCGGAGAGCAGGCGGTCGCCCCCCTCGTGTCCGAAGGCGTCGTTTACGCTCTTGAAGCCGTCGAGGTCCAGGAACAGCACCGCCACGCTCTCACCGTGCCGCTCGAAGCGCAGCAGGGCGTGGGAGAGGCGGTCCATCAGGAGCGCGCGGTTCGGCAGGTCGGTCAGCGGGTCGTGGGTGGCCCGGTGGGCGAGCTCCTCCTGGAGCGCTCTCTGCTCCGTTACGTCCTGCTGGATGCCGACGAAGTTCTGGATCCGGCCCTCCCCGTCGCGCATGGGCGCCACGTGGAGCTCGTTCCAGAAGAGGGTGCCGTCCTTCTTGTAGTTGCGCATCACGCAACTCCACTCCCGACCCTCCTCTAGGGCTCTGGCGAGCCCTTCGAGGCCCTCCTGGTCCCGGTCACCGTTCTGCAGGAAGCGGCAGTTCCTGCCGGCCATCTCCTCCAGCGAGTAGCCGCTTATCTGCTCGAAGGCGGGGTTGGCGTAGATGATCGGGTTGTCCTCCTGGTTGGGGCCGGTGATTATGATCCCGCGGACGCTGGCGGCTATGGCCTGGTCCCTGAGGACCATCCCCTCCTCGGCTTTCTTGCGCCCGGTGACGTCGGTGGCGACGCAGACGGCGCCCTCTACCTCGCCCTCGGGGCCGAACAGCGGAGAGTAGCGGGTCTCGAAGTAGAGCCCGCCGTACTCCACGGTCGTGACCAACTCCTCCCCGGTCAGGGCGCGGCGGTTGTTCTCCAGGATCTCCGGGTGGTCGCGGTGGCGGTCGAAGACGGACTGGCCGACGACCTCGCCCGGCGCGAGGCCCAACGCCTCCAGCCCCCGGCCCTCGGAGAGGGTGAAGATGCCGTCCCGGTCCAGCGCGAACAGGATGATCGGCGCGCCGCTCGTGGCGGCTCTCCGGAGCCGCTCGCTCGCCTTCAGGGCTTCCTCGGCCCTCTTGCGCTCGGTCACGTCCCAGAGTTTCACTATTACCCCGGAGACAGCCGGGTCTTCCAGGAGGTACGTGCCCACGCTCTCCAGGTCGCGCCAGGAGCCGTCGGCGTGCCGGTAGCGGTACTCCGCGTGGCTGGTGAGGGGACCGGAGGCGCCGTTCCTCTCCCGCAGGGCCCGCTCGGTCTCCCGGCGCACCCGTGGGAGGTCGTCGGGATGGACTCCGTCGAGCACGTTCGTCCCTACCGAGTCCTCGGGGTCGTAGCCGAGGACCTCGGCGTACGCCGGGCTGGCGTAGCGCAGGGTACCGTCGGGGGCGACGATCTTGACGACCTCCGAGCTACTCTGGACCATCGAGCGGAAGCGTTCCTCGCTCTCCCGGAGCGCCTCCTTGATCCTCTTGCGTTCGGTAACCTCGTAGGTAGAGACGACTATGCCCCGGATACCGGGGTCCCCGGTGAGGTTGATCCCGCGCGACTCGAACCAGCGCCACTCGCCGGCGGCATCCTTTATCCGGTACTCGACCCGCGGGTGCTCACCGGGCTCCGAGATGCTGCGGATGACGGACTCCGATACCTTCGCCACGTCGTCGGGGTGTATCATCTCGGTCCAGCCGCCGCCGGAGGGGTCGCCCTCGAAGTGCTCTATGGGCCTGTACCCCAGGGTCCGCCGGATGGCTGGGCTCTCGTAGCGCGGTACCCCCTCGGGCTCGGTACCCCATCGGGCTCCATGATGGTGATCATCTCCGAACCGTACCGGGAGTGCGCCGAGAGGACCTCCGGCGGGATCTCCTCCTCGACGCTACCGGATCCCGCCCCAACCTCGTAGCCGGGACCGTCCGCTTCTCCCTCACCACCCTCCCGCGGCTGCTCACCACGCTCCTCGTCATACATCCCCGGGCTCCCCTCGACGCTGTTTCTACTGTAGGCTCTCTGGAATACCTTAGATATTACCCTCAACTTATCATCTCTATGTCCAGATGGGGCTTTGCACATAAAAAGCCGTTTGCACAAATAATGGGCGGTCTGCACAAAAAGCCCGGTATTCCGTTGCGCCTCGACCTAGGTTACAATCTCGGAGACAGGAAAACCCGCCACAGCTACCGGAGGAGAGCCGTCATGGAGCGCACAGCGAGCGTACCCGACCCCCAAAACATGCATACAGGCTAGATTCGCGGCGTGGCCGAAGATGAAGACCTGCGAATTGAGGCTTTGCGACAAGAGTTGATGCGGGAGATAGACGCGGTGAGAAACGATGCCAAAAGCATAGGCGGCGACATCGAGCACCGCTTTGAAAAAACCGACACCGACGTTGAGAACCTACGGCATCGGATTACGGGGCTTATAGCCGTGTTTGGTTTGATAGCGGCAATTCTTGCCATCGCGGTTTCCATCTTAGCTCTTGCTGCCAACGTCATCTAGAAAGGGGCGTGTTAGGGTATGGCTAAAACCAAGACAAACAGTGTTCCTACTTTTGAGCACGGCGACGCCTTTCGTATCGTATTGGAAGTAAGCGACAGTAGCGTCGTTTCGCGCGTGGAGACAAGATTTAGGAACGAGAGCGAAGAGTCCGTTAGAAGCATCTACCGCTCCGTGGACCTCGATGGCGAACCCAGCGCAGAAGTGGCGATCGAGGTGCAGGTGGACGAGGATTTGCCTGCCGGTCACTACGTTTGCGAGTATGTCGCGCTAACCGACACAAAAGGCAACCAGTCGGTATTCGCCACTCCGGGCATCGAGTTTCGTGTCGAGGGGGGCAACGAAGACCAGCAAGGACCGGCCCTCTTGAATTGGAGCTTCGCCTAACCCTTCAACAGCACACCTGCGCCACAGCGATCCCCCGAAGGGGATCGCTTCTTTTATGAGGGTTCTTCTTGCTGGCGCTTCTTAGCCCATCGCGCTTCGGCGGCTTTCTTGGCTATCGCGGATCTCTGTCCGGGCGTGAGCTTCGCAGCTCTGGCCTTGCCGCCCTTCTTGCCGCCGAGCCTGCCGAGTTCCTGGGCTGCCTTGTTTTTCTCTGACATGCTACTATTTTAGCTTGGTCGGTCAGTCACTACAACTTCGTTCTTGAAGGACACCACGGCTAGCAGCAGTAAGGTCGTTAGCCGCCACGGTACTTTGCGCTAGCTAGATTCGCGGGTTCCTTTTGTCTACCTTGACATCCCTCTAGCGCACTTGTAGAATCCAGTTACATGAACAGCGAACGGCGATCAGAATTAGAACGAATGCTCTCTTGGCTAGAGAATGCGCTAGAGGAAGCTGACTCTAGCTATGAAAGAGACAGAGAAGCTCTGGAGGTTAAGTACAGTAGAGAGAAAAAGGCGTTGCGTCAGGCTCTTGGGGGAATGCGAGATGCTTTGGGCATAGAAGAATCCGAGGGTACTGCAAAGGCGGTTGGCGAAGAAGGGCAGCCAGATTTGAGCGTGCTAAGGCGCGAAGCGACTGCTGGCATCTACCCTAATGGAACTAGCAAGGAGAGCGCGGGGACCCCAAGCGTGGAAAGGTTCTCTGTGAGACGCGAGATTGAAAATCTTCTCGCCGATATAGAGCCAAGCTGTGATGTAACGCAAGGCGAGATTACTCGCAAATTACAAGAACGCTTTCCTCAGCACGAGGGTTCCATTAAGGCCGCTACAGTGTCTAGCGTACTTCGTCGGCTTAAAGAGTCGGGAAAGCTCGTTCTTGTTTCAAGTGGCTCCGGGTCAGAGCCTAACCGCTACCGTATGCAGACATACGAGAGCGAGAATGGAAGTCAAGAGGAGCTAAGCGAGTTGAGAGAATGAAGCCTAAAAAAGACGAGGTCGACGCACCAACGTCGACCTCAATACCAAACCCCCGGCAATCACCACAAAAACCAAGGATTTATGATGCAAGTCTACCCTATTAGAGGTCCGCCCGCAAGCTCCGGTTGATACATAAATGACAATGGGGGCGTAGTTTAACGTTCAAAACGCCATCCTTGCCAGTTGCGTAATGCGGGTTCAAGTCCCGTCGCCCCCATTGCTGGAGGAGTAACGCGGGGGCGGTTGGACGGGTTATGGCTTCCAATCCTGATGCCCGTGGGTTCGACTCCCACCGCCTCCACTATTACTCCAGTTGGAGTATACCGTAGTTTTTGAGCTAATTTCTCCCTGCAAAAGCAAGATTTTACTGGTGCTTATACTTGAGCGGTCAAGTATACTTACAGAGTGACAGAGAGTAGAAACTGGCCTGCTTACAACGCCGCATCGTGCGAGGAAAAGTCTCGCTTTGTGGCACTCTTAGCCGATCTCTGCCGCACCGTGCCGCAGCCGGAGCAACAGGGCAGAGGTAGACCACGGCTGCCTATTGCGGACATGCTTTTTGCCGCTACGTATAAGGTCTACGTCGGCTTCTCCTCTCGGCGCTTTACTACTGATCTGCGGGATGCCTTCGTCGGCGGCTTCATCAACAGCACGCCCCATTTCAACTCAGTAAGCAACTATCTGGCAAACCCGGAGCTTACAGATACCTTGAAGGCTCTCGTCACCACGAGCAGCTTGCCCTTGAAGGCGATAGAGACAGATTTCGCCGTTGACTCTTCCGGCTTCTCTACCAGCC
>JACCZN010000004.1 GCA_013695915.1 Rubrobacter sp. | reverse complement strand
CGGCACCTTCGGGGTGCGGGCCTCGATCTCTACGCCGTAGCGCCGCCGGATGCGCTCCAGCGCGAACTCCACATGCAGGGCGGCGAGGCCGGAGAGCAGGTCCTCCCCCGTGGACTCCGAGCGCGAGAGCCGGAGGGACGGGTCCTCGTCCACGACCCGCCGGACCGCGTCGAAGACCTTGTCTTCCTCGCCCCGCGTGGCGGCTCCTATGGCGTAGGCCGCCGTCGGCTCCGGCAGCTCTACGGGCTCGTAGGAGACCGGGGCCTCCGGGCGGCAGAGCGTGTCGAAGGTCGCCGTGTCCTTGAGCTTGGCGACGGCGATGACATCCCCGGCCACGGCCTCGTCGGCCGACTGGCGCTCCCTGCCGTAGAGGTGAGAGATACCCCCGAGCCGCTCGGAGGAGCCGGTGCGTGGGTTCGCCAGAGCCTCGTCCGAGCGGCAGCGCCCGCTCACCACCCGGAGCACCGTCAGCCGCCCGGCGAAGGGGTCCACGAAGGTCTTGAACGCGTACGCGGAGAACGGTCCCTCCGCGTCGCAGGATACTGTCTCTCCCCTCTCGTCCACCCAGCGAGAGCGGTCCACCGGGCTCGGGGCGCTGCCGGCGATCACGTCCAGCAGGCGGTCCACCCCGATGTTCCGCTCGGCGCTCGCGGCTACGACGGGTATGATCACACCCTCCGCGATACCGCGCCGTATCCCCTCGAAGGCGTCTTCGGTGGAGAGCTCATCTCCCTCCAGGTACTTCTCCAGGAGCGTGTCATCGGTCTCGGCGATGGCCTCGAAGAGCTCGACCGTGGCCTCCTCGACCGCCTCCTCCATGCCTTCGGGCACCTCCGGGCTCTGCTCGCCGTCCACGAAGGCCAGCCCGCTCAGTAGACCGTAGACGCCCCGGAAGTCCTCACCCTGGCCTATGGGCAGGTTCAGCGGCACGACCGCCGTGCCGAACCTCTCCCGGAGCTGCTCGACCACGGAGGAGAAGTCCGTCCTCTCGCGGTCGAGGTGGTTTACGACTACGACGTGGGGTATGCCCTCCTTCTCGCCCCGCCGCCAGACTCGCTCGGTCACGACCTGTACGGGGTCCTGGGCGTGGACCACGAGGACGGCGCAGTCGGCCACCCTCTGGGCCACGAACGCATCCCCGATGAACCCGCCGTCCCCGGGGGTGTCGAGGAGGTTGATCTCACGCCCCTTCCACTTCAGCCGGGCGGCGCTCATCCCGAGCGTCATACCGCGCTCGGCCTCCTCCTCGGCGTTGTCCAGCACGCAGCCCGCCGGTCCCTGCCTACCGGCCGCAATCCCAAGCATCAACTCCCCGAGCGCCGTCTTCCCACTCCCCCGATGACCGATCAAACAGACGTTGCGCGTCGACTCCGGCTCGAAGACCAAGCCTGCCTCCTTTCCGCGATTTCCCCGTCCCGCCCCTCACGGGGGCGAGAGACCCAGCTTACCGCAGCTATGTAACTCGCGCATCAATACTGTGGATTTTTTCGGGGAGAGATACCCGCCGCAACGACCACCGTGGAGATAGACCGCGAGACAGGGCCTGCCCCGGGCGGAGAGCAGGCTGCGTCCTTACACGAACGGCCGCAGGCGCAGCTTCAGCCTTCGGTCTCGCGGTGTACGATGCCGGTGACCTGCTCTACATCGAGTACGAAGGCTATCCCGCGGGCGGGCTCGTCGAGCTTCCCGGCCCGGACCACCGCATCTAGGACCTCTTGGACCTTATCGGGCTCGACCAGGACGAGGAGGACCTCCCTCTCGGAGCTCACGGAGATGCCGAAGAACCTCTTTGCCTCGTGCACGCCGGTTCCGCGGGCCAGGATGATCGTGCCGCCCTCGGCGCCGGCCTCGCGCGCGGCGTCCATAACCTTGTTCGTGGAGCCCTTGGGGAGTATGGCCGTTACTAGCTTGTATCCCTGCACTGAGTCGCTTCCCCCTAACCTACGTCGGGTCTCCGAGAATGATACCCAGAACGAGCACGCAGAGAACCGGCCCGAGAGCGGCGAAGGCCACGAGTCCGAAGCCGAAGATGAGCACGTCTCCCCGGCCCAGCGCCAGGGCCAGCCCGCTGCCCAGAGCGATAGTCAACGGGACGGTCACGGGGCCGGTGGTCGCGAGTGCCGCGTCGAAGGCCAGCCCCGTAAACCGCTCCGGGGCGAAGAAGGTCAGCACGAGCACGAGGGCCAGGATCGGGATAAAGAACGGCGTGGTCTCTATGCCGAGGACTATTCGGGAGGCTCCCAGGGCTATGCCCACCGCTACCCCGATCGCCACCACCTGTACAAAGAGCGTGGAGGTCAGGGCTCCGGCCGTCAGGTTCTCTACCCTGTCGGCCAGTATCTGGAGCGCCGGCTCGGCGAGGGTCGCGCCGTAGCCGAGGGCCAGCCCGAACAGGACCACCAGAAAGAGCGAGCCCCGGCCCGCCAGGGCCTCCGAAGCCTGCTCCCCGAGTGGGGTAAGCCCAATCTCGAGCCCCCGCAGGAAGATCACGAGCCCCACGGCCGTGAGCCCGAGGCCTATGGCGATCTCGCGCCAGTTCTCCAGGGGCTGGCGCAGCACCAGCAACTGAAAGACCAGCAGTATCCCGATGACCGGCGCCACACTTCTCAGCCCCTCGCCCAGCGCCCGGAGCAACTCCAGCACCAGGCCAAGCACGTCCTGCAAGCTCAAACCTTTCATATCTGTGAGCCTAGAATAGCAAGAATTTCGGGGAGGTGGTCTGGCAAGGGCACATCCTCAAAGGCCCCGGCCCGCGCTCCCGGCACCCGGCTTATCTCCGGAGGAGTAGAACGCAGAGGGGCGGCGGAAGGACCCGCCACCCCTCGGGCGGAGCGCTGACCTGCAGCCTATACGACCAGCAGCATCGGCTCTTCCAGGAGGCGCTGCACCTCGGCCATGTACTGCGCTCCCTCGGCGCCGTTGGCTATGCGGTGGTCGGCGGAGAGGGTGAGCTTCATGGTGCTGGCGGGGACCAGCTCGTCGTTCTCGTCGTAGACGGGACGCTTTATGATGCTGCTCACGGCGATTATGGCCGCCTGGGGCTGGTTTATGATGGCGGAGAAGCTCTCGACGCCGAACATGCCCATGTTGGAGACGGTGATGGTACCGCCCTGGTACTCGTCCGGCTGGAGCTTGCCGTCCCGTGCCCGGCCCGCGAGGTCCTTGGACTCCTGCGAGATCGCCGATAGCGTCTTGCGGGCGCAGTCCTTTATGACCGGCGTAATGAGCCCGTCTTCGAGGGCCACCGCCATCGCCATATTCACCGTACCGTGCAGCTCGATGCCCTCGCTGGTGTAGAGGGCGTTCATGTTCTGGTGGCCCTTTATGGCGACCGCGATGGCCTTCATGACGAAGTCGTTTACGGAGAGCTTCTGGCCCTGCGCCTCTAGCGCCCCGTTTAGCTGCTTCCTGAGCGCCAGGGCCTCGTCCATCCGCACCTCCACGGTCGCGTAGAAGTGAGGAACCTCCTGCTTGGACTGCTGCATCCTCTCGGCGATGACCCGCCGCATCCGGGTCATCTCCCGTACCTCCGTGCCCGCCTCGCGGGTGGGCTGCGGAGCCGGAGCGGCCTGTGACGCCGCCGGGGCAGCTTCCTGCGGGGCCGCCTCCGGCGCGGCCGGGGCCTCCTCCGCGGGGCGCTGCGCGGTGCCGCTCTCGAGGGCGGCCCGGACGTCGCGCTCGACGATGCGGCCGTGGGGCCCGGATCCACCCACCCGGGAGAGGTCGAGGTCGTTCTCGCGGGCGATCCTGCGGACTATCGGGGAGGCGCGGAAGTTGCCGTTGGCCCGTCCGTCGGCCCCGGGGGAAGGTGCCGCGGGCTCTTCCGCCGGGGCCTCCTCGGTCTCCGTGGCGGTCGCGGTCGCGCCACCGGAGTCTTCCCCATCTCCGCCGGCCTCGGCCGCGCTCTCCTGCCGGGCGGGGGCCTCTTCGCCCTCGCCGAGGATCACGGCCA
>JACCZN010000337.1 GCA_013695915.1 Rubrobacter sp. | reverse complement strand
TCTCGTGCAGCACGTTCACCGTGCCCTCTAGCCCGAGCCGGGAGTCCGGCGGCACCGCCACGGTGTACCAGAGGTTCAGCGGGTTGTTGCGCTCGTAGTTGTGCGAGACGCCGGGGTGGGAGTTTATCGCCTTGGCCGCGGCGTTCAGCTTCTCCTGCGGGATCTGGGCCGCCACGAGGCTCGACTCGTAGCCCAGTACCCGGGTATCGAAGATCGCGCTTATCTGCCGGATGACCTTGCTCCGCTTAAGCGCCTCTATCCGGCGGATCACCTCGTCCTGAGCGAGACCGACCTCCCGCCCGATCGCCGCAAAGGGCTCGCGTTCGAGCGGGACCTCCCGCTGGATATAGTTGAGGATATCCTTGTCGGTAGTGTCCATCATGCGGCTGTTTGAAGCTGTGCTGACCAAGATTTTACATGCCCTTCCCGACGGTTACCTGCTTGCTCTCTCGCCTGCTTTTTACCAGGATAATAGCAGGCGGCACCCGAACTCGTTATGAAACGCTTTACTTACTATACCCCTGGAAGCCCCGCAAACGCCAGTGGCGCCACCACAACCTGCTACGATTCCGGCACCTCTATCCTCAGCAACCGATCGTCCCCGGGCTCCGGGTCCCCCCGGCCGTCCTCGTTGCTGGTGAGCACGTAGAGCGCCCCGTCGGGGCCCTGCTGCACGGTGCGCAGCCGCCCGAACTCGCCCTCAAGGTACTCCTCGAATTCCTCGACCCGGTCCGGGTCCTCCGGGTCCATCTCTACCCGGTAGAGGGTCTCGCCCCGCAGCCCGGTAAAGAGGATGCTCCCCGCCCACGGCCCCTCCTCCACGTACTCGGCCCCGGACGGCGCCCAGGTCTCCTCGCCGCTCTCCACGACCGGGTCCACGTAGCCCATCTCCTCGCCGCCTTCACCCGCGACCTCGGGCCAACCGTAGTTCTCACCGGGCTGTATACGGTTCAGCTCGTCGTGGCCCGTGGGGCCGTGCTCGGGTGCGTAGAGGTTGCCGTCCTCGTCCCAGGCGAGCCCCTGCGGGTTGCGGTGGCCGTAGGAGTAGACGGGGCTGTCCCCGAACGGGTTGTCCTCCGGCACGGTGCCGTCCCGCTCCAGGCGTAAGATCTTGCCGGCCAGAGCCTCCGGGTCCTGCGCGAGCTCCGTCTCCCGGACATCGCCGAGCGTGGCGTAGAGCATCCCGTCCGGCCCCACCGCCACCCGGCCCCCGTTGTGGACGGACGAGGCAGGGCCTTCCAGAAGGACCTCGTCCTCCCGGGCCGTGCCGTCCTCCTCTATGAGCCGGACGAGCCGGTTCGCGGGCTCCTCCCCGGCCTCCTCCGTGGTGTAGTAGGCGTAGAGGGTGTCGTTCTCCTCGAACTCCGGGTCGAAGGCGAGGCCGAGCTGTCCGCCCTCGCCGAGCTCCTCCACGGCGAGCTCCGCGTACGGCTCCTCCCGCAGCTCGCCGTCCTCTATGACCCGGATGGTGCCCGGACGCTCCGTTACCAGGACGCGGTCGTCCGAGGCGAACGCGACCTCCCAGGGGGTGTCGAGGTCCGTGGCCAGGGTCTCTACCTCGAGGCCGTCTACCGTCTCGGCGGTGACCTCGTCCCCGGCGGCGGGCTCTCCCTGCTCTCCGGCATCGCTGCTACCGCCGCAACCGGCGAGCAGCAGGAGCGCGGGGAGGAAGAGGAGTACCGGTATGCGGCGCGGGGAAACCCTGATAGCTAAGATGCCTCCTCTAGCGCTTTCTGGTACTCGGCGTAGACGCTCTGGACGTCCTTCCACACGAGGCGCTTCGTGTTCTGGAGCTCCTCGCCCTGCTGGCGGAGCACGTAGGCCGGATGGAAGGTCGCCATCGCCCGGGCACCGTACGCCTCGTACCACTTGCCGCGGTCCCGCGTGATCTTGAAGCCCTTGTCGATCACCGTCTTGGCCGCCGGACCGCCGAGGCAGAGGATGATCCTGGGCTTTACAGCCTCGACCTGACCCTGCAGGTAAGGGTTACAGGCCCGGATCTCCGTGGTCCTGGGCTGGCGGTTCTTCATCCGGCCACCCTCCTCGACCGCCGCCCGGCACTTCACGGTGTTCGTCAGGTAGACCTGATCCCGCGTCAGCTCCACGGCAGCGAGGATGTCGTCGAGGAGCTTCCCGGCCCGGCCGACGAACGGCAGCCCCGTGGCGTCCTCGTTCTCTCCCGGGCCCTCCCCGATCAGCATCAGGGGCGAGTACGGGTCCCCGCTGCTGAAAACGGTATTCGTCCTAGACAGCGCGAGGTCGCACCTCGTACACACCGCGACCTGCCGGGAGAGCTCGTCGAGCCTCTCCTCCCGGTTCTCGCCACCCTCCGAAGAGTCAAAGAGAGTCTCCAAAGCTCCTCCGTCCAGAAACCAGATACGCCGAGTCCATTTTACACGCCCGCACCCTCCTTCAACCTACGGAATAGCGCACGGGACCGCGCGCTATTTGACCACACATTGTTACTGCTCTAGCATGTAGCTTCGAGTAGAAGCATAGACAGAGAGGGGGTCCGGTGGGGAAGTTGCTTGGCGGGAGGTTCCGGGTCTGGGTCGTGGCATCCGCAGCAGTCGTTTTCGCGCTGGTGGCCGCCGGTTGCGGCGACGGGGAGACTATCGGCGGCCAGCAAGGGTCGGAAGAGGGCGAGACCACCTTTACCTTCGGCCGCGGCCCCGACGCCGTAGCCCTCGACCCCGTAAACTAGACCGACAGCGAGTCCTCCATAGTCATCGGGCAGGTCTTCGACGGTCTCTTGGCCTTCGAGCCCGGGAGCACCGAGGTGGTGCCGGCGCTCGCTACCGAGGTCCCAGAGCCCGAGGAGGACGGCACCATCTACACCTTCGACCTGCGCGAAGGTGTCGAGTTCCACGACGGCACGCCCTTCGACGCCGAGGCCGTGGTCTTCAACTTCGAACGCTGGCGGTTCACCGACAACGAGTACCACACCGGTGGTGGCAGTCAGAGCACCAACTTCTCCTACTACAGCTCCCTCTTCGGCGGCTTCGACGACGACTCCGTCATAGAGGAGGTCGAGGCCGTAGACGAGTACACGGTCCGCTTTACCCTCGCGGAGCCCCAGGGTCCGTTCCTGAGGAACGTCGCCATGAGCGCCTTTACCCTCGCCTCGCCGGAGGCGATAAGGGAGGACGTCGAGGGCTTCTGGCAGAACCCCGTGGGCACCGGGGCCTACGAGTTCGACTCCTGGGACCAGGGCTCCACGGTGCGCCTTACGGCCAACGAGGACTGGTGGGGCTCTGACGCGCCCGAGGCAGAGGGTGGAGGGGGACCGAACATGGACCGCCTAGTCTTCCGCTCCATAGAGGACAACACCTCCCGCGTGGCCTCCCTCTCTGGCGGCGAGCTCTCGGCGGCCGACGGCCTCTCCCCCGACGACGTGCCGAGCGTGGACGAGGATGAGAACCTCAGGGTCGACACCCGCCCGGCGCTGAACGTCGGGTACCTCGCCATGAACAACGACCGGGAGCCCTTCGACGACCCGTTGGTCCGGAGGGCCGTGGCCCACGCCATAGACATGGAGGCAATCGTCGACTCCTTCTTCGGCGACACCGGGCAGGTAGCCTCGAACCCCATGCCCCCCGAGCTGCCCTTCTTCAACGACGAGATAGACCCCTACGAGCACGACCCCGAGGAGGCGCAGAGGCTTCTGGAGGAGGCCGGTATGCCGGATGGCTTCGAGACGGACCTGTGGTACCTGCCGATACCGCGGCCCTACCTGCCCGACAGCGAGGGTGTCGCGCAGGCCATGCAGCAGGACCTCGCCGAGGTCGGCATAGACGTAAGCCTGGAGACCCGCGAGTTCGGCACCTACATAGACGAGACCGGGCGCGGGGAGCACGGCATGGCCATGCTCGGGTGGACCAGCGCCAACGCCGACCCGGACTACCACCTGAACTCCCTCCTGAACAGCCGGAACGCCACCGAGACCAACGCCCAGAACATCTCTTTCTACCGCAACGAGGAGGTGGACGGTCTGCTGGACGGGGCGCGGGCCACCGCCGACGAGGACGAGCGCGAGGAGCTCTACTACGAGGCGCAGGAGCTGATCCACGAGGAGGCCCCGATGGCGCCGATAGTCTACGCCGAGCCCCCTCTGGGCTTCCAGAACGAGGTCGAAGGCTACCTGATGAACGCGGGCGGCGACCGCATGAATAACGTAGAGTTCTCGGGAGGATCGTAGACAGGTTGGTTTTCGGCCGGAGGGGATAGAGATGACGGACGCGCCGGTGAGGTTGGAGGAGCCGCTGAAGGACCGGGTGGTGGAGAACAGGAGGCGCCTCCACCGCCATCCCGAGCTCTCCTTCCAGGAACGAGAGACGGCGCGTTGGATCTCCGCTCGCCTGGAGGACCTCGGGATAGAGCACCGGGAAGGGGTAGGCGGCAACGGCGTGGTCGGGCGGATAGTCGGCGGACGGCCCGGTCCTACCGTCGCTTTCCGCGCGGACTTCGACGCCCTGCCCATACAGGAGGAGACGGACGCCCCTTACGTCTCCACGAGCCCCGGGGTCATGCACGCGTGCGGTCACGACGGGCACACGGCGATGCTGCTCGGGCTGGCCGAAGTCTTGCAGAACGACCTCGACCAGGTACACGGAGAGGTCATCCTCATCTTCCAGCACGCCGAGGAGCAGATACCCGGCGGTGCAGCCTCCATGGTGGAGGACGGCTGCCTCAGAGGGGTCGACGCGGTCTTCGGCGTCCACCTGAATACCGTATTGAGGACCGGCCAGATCGGGGTGTGCGAGGGACCGGCCATGGCCGCCGCGGACCGCTTCGGGGTGAAGATATCCGGCTCCGGAGGGCACGGCGGCTTCCCCCACCAGACCGTGGACGCGCTCGTGATCGCCGCCCGCGCCGTCCTGGACCTCCAGCTCATCGTCAGCCGCTACGTCGACCCGCTACAGCCCGCCGTGGTAAGCGTCGGCAAGCTCGAAGCGGGCAGCGGCTTCAACGTCATCGCCGGCAGGGCGAGCCTCCAGGGGACCGTCCGCACCCTGAGCGAGGAGGTCCGCGACCTCATAGAGGAGAAGATAGACCAGACCCTCCGGGGCCTCTGCGAAGGTACCGGGGCGAGCTACGAGCTGGATTACCAGAGAGGGTACCCGCCCCTCGTAAACCACGCCGCCGCGTCGGAGACCGTCCGGGAGGCGGTGCGGGGCCTGGACCGCTACGAGCTGGTCGAGAGGGAGCCGATCATGGGCGGCGAGGACTTCGCCTACTACCTCCGGGAAGTGCCGGGCTGCTTCTTCTTCGTGGGCGCGGGCAATGAGGAGAAGGGCACCACCTACCCTC
>JACCZN010000300.1 GCA_013695915.1 Rubrobacter sp. | reverse complement strand
TCTTCGCCCACCGGCACACCATCCGCTACCGCCTGGACCGCGTAAAGGAGCTGACCAGCCTCGACGTGGACAAGAGCGAGGACCGCGAGCGGATAACGCTCGGCATAAAGGCCATGCAACTCCTGGGAGAGGTACCTCCGGCACCGTCGAGCTTCTCCGACCGGTAGGCTCTGGAAGAGGGGATACTCCTACCGGTATATACAACCTGGACAACATGTCCCTCCCGAAGAGGCCCATCTTTGTACATCGGGCTAAAGACCCCCGGCATATAGGAAGCCTATCCTTCCCTCGTATGTAGAACGGCAGATATACGAGGAGGAAGAGCCTTGAGACGACTAGGACTGTTACTGACCACCACGCTGGCGCTGGTCCTCGCACTACCGGCCGTGGCTCTGGCGCAGGACGCGCCGACGGTCGAGGAGCTATCGGCGGTGGCGGACACGGTCTGGGTCATGATCGCGTTCGTCCTGGTCCTCTTCATGCAGGCCGGGTTCGCCATGCTGGAGGTCGGGTTCTCGCGGATGAAGAACGTCGGCAGCGTGGTGGCGAAGATACTGGCGAACATGGGCATCGGGGCTCTCGTGTTCTGGGCCGTGGGCTTCGGTCTGGCCTTCGGCTCGGGCAACGGCCTCTTCGGCATCGAGGGCTTCTTCCTCTCCGGCGACATAGACGCCGGTACGATCCCGGTCTCCATGCTCTTCCTGTTCCAGACCGCCTTCGCGCTGGTAGCGCTGGCCATCGTGTGGGGCACGATGCTGGAGCGGACCAAGTTCAGCGTCTACCTGATCTTCGCGGTGGTCTTCGTGGGGCTCATCTACCCGATGGTGGCGCACTGGATCTGGAGCGACGACGGCTGGCTCGCGGCCCTGGGCAAGCAGGACTTCGCAGGCTCCACGGTGGTCCACCTCACGGGGGCCATGGCGGCGCTCGCCGGGACCATCATCCTCGGCCCGCGTCTGGGCAAGTACGACGACGAAGGCCGCCCGCGGCAGATTCCGGGCCACAACATGCCCCTCGCCGTGCTGGGCGTCCTGATCCTGTGGCTCGGCTGGCAGGGCTTCAACCCCGGTTCCACCCTGGGTGCCACCACGGAGATAGCGGACATCGCCCTCACGACGAACCTCGCGGCGGGTGCCGGTGTCCTCGGCGCCATCCTGATGAGCTACCTGTACCGCCGGAACGTGGACGTCGGGATGGCCGGTAACGGCGCCATCGCCGCCCTCGTCGCCATCACCGCGACCTGTGCCTTCGTGGCTCCCTGGGCCTCGGTCATCATAGGTTTCCTGGCGGGCATCGTGATGTACGGGACGATGGTGCTGATGGACAACATCGGGGTGGACGACCCGATCGGGGCTATCGCGGCCCACGGTATGGGCGGTGTCTGGGGTACGCTCTCGGCGGGCTTCTTTACCACCCCGGAGCTCGCGGAGGCCAACGGTGGCAACCCGGGCCTCTTCTACGGCGGCGGCTTCACCCAGCTCGGCATACAGGCCTTCAGCGTCATCACGGTGGCGGGCTTCGTGTTCTTCGCCTCCCTCGCGGTCTTCGCCCTGCTTAAGGCGACTATCGGCATCCGGGTCAAGCCCGACGAGGAGCTGAACGGCCTCGACATCAGCGAGCACGGCGTCTACGGTATGTCCGAGAGCCTGGTCGCTACCGACAACTACCCGGGTAACGGCAACGGCCGGTACACGGAGGCTCCCGTGAAGACCCCGGAGGGCCGCTCGTAGAGGACACATAGCGCGGCGGGCGCTCGTAAGCTCGCCGCACCTAACCGGGACCCCCTAGAGAGCCGGTAGATTAGTAGGCAGCGGCGTAGGATACTACGACTAATCGAACCGAAAAGCGGCAAGAATTGGGGTTCGGATCGGCTCTTGGCTACCGGGATCCGCTTGAAGAAGGACTTTCCTACCGGCTCTCTAGAACCAGTAGGGGATCCTGCCATACCCGGTAGAGGCCGGGCGCCGCACGAGAGTCGAGAAGGGAGAGAACTTGGAGAGCCCGATAGTCCAGGCCAGCGGCAGCGGGAACAACATAATAGACGTCTACCCGGACCGGGTAGAGCTTCGCAGCGGGTGGCAGGGCCAGAACAGGGAGACCATAGACCACAGGGACGTCTCTAGCGTGGAGGTCAAGGGCCTGGTCAACTGCCTCCTGACGCTGAAGACGAACAAGGGCAGGCTCGTCCGGCTGGAGAACCTGGCGCTGGGCGAAGCCCGGAAGATCAAAGCCTCCATAGAGCTCCAGAAGTCCCGGGCGGCCCAGCAGAGCTAACGTTTCGGGGCCAGGGTAATGCTGATCTAGGGTCAGACGGCACGGACCTCGTAGAGGAGACCCTCCTCCACGGGGAAGATATCGTACCCGGCCTCCCTTATGTTCCCGACCGCTCCGCCGCCGGGTTTTATGAAGTAGGTGGGGCCGGATCCGACCGCCGCCTCGGACCGCTCGACCACGTCGGCGGTGGAAACGGACGTTATCTCGATGTCCGTACGGCTTCCCTCCACGAGCTGCGCGTAGATGAGGATCGCCGTATCCCGGTGCCCGAGGACCGTGGCGCCGGGCTCCACCTCCTCCTCGACGACCTCCACGAGCTGCCGCCCCTCCAGGTTGCCGCTCTGGTCCACCTCGCCCCACCGGTCGGCCACGGCAAGCCCGAGCAGGGAGAAGGAGAGTAAGAGGAGCACCCCGGTTACGGCTCGCGGCGGGAGCCGCCCGGCGAGCCTCTCCCCCGCCCGCAGCAGCCACCCGAGCCCGACGGCCGCCAGGAGCGCCACGATGAGGTAGGTAGTCAGGAAGTAGGCCTCTATGTCCTCGTTGATGCTGTAGCCCAGGGCGTAGACCAGGTAGCCCGCGAGCAGGAACCCGAGGAGCGCGGAGAGACGCGGGTCCCGCCGCAGGGTCAGGACGGCGCCGGGGAGCGCGAGGGCCAGGAGGAACAGGGGGAACTGTACCACGAGGTGCTCCAGGAACATGACGGTCCGGCCCGGCAACTCCGAGGGGCCGAAGGCGAACATCTGGCCGCGGAAGTGACCGCCGCTCAGGAGGAACAGGAGCCCTTCGAGGTCCGAGGGGTCGTTGTAGATCAGGGGCGGCTCCATTGAAGCCCGCACGGGCAGGTACAGGTACGGCGAGAGCCCGAGCACGAACAGGCCCGAGGCCTTGAGGAGCAGCCCGGCCCTCGCGAGCGCGCGGCGGTCTACCAGCGCCACGAACAGCAGAGCCCCGGGCAGTAGCAGGCCGCTGGTCATGTGGGCGGTCATGGCGAGCCCGGTGAGGAAGGCCGCGAGCAGGAGGTGCCCGTCCCGCCGCGAGCCGCGCCAGAGGAGGAGCGCATAGAGGGCGGCGGCGAAGGTGAGCACCTTGAGCGTGTAGACCTCGGCCACCACGGCCTCGGACCAGAACGCCGGGGCCCCGGCAAACGCCAGCGCGGCCAGTGCCGCCGCGGGGACCCCGAACCTCCCCGGCACGAGCCGCAGGGCGGCGAGGTAGACGACGGGGGCCGCGAGCGCCCCGTAGACCGCAGAGGAGAGGTTGACCCGGTAGGCCACATCCCCGAAGGGCAGGTACGTGAAGAGCT
>JACCZN010000298.1 GCA_013695915.1 Rubrobacter sp. | reverse complement strand
TCTTCGCCCACCGGCACACCATCCGCTACCGCCTGGACCGCGTAAAGGAGCTGACCAGCCTCGACGTGGACAAGAGCGAGGACCGCGAGCGGATAACGCTCGGCATAAAGGCCATGCAACTCCTGGGCGAGGTACCTCCGGCACCGTCGAGCTTCTCCGACCGGTAGGCTCCGGAAGAGGGGATACTCCTACCGGTATATACAAACCGGACAACATATACCCCCCAAAGGGGCCTATCTTTATACATTGGGCTAAAGACCCCCGACACATACGGAGCCTATCCTTTCCTCGTATGTAGAACGACAGATATGAGGAGGAGGCTCTTGAGACGACTAGGACTGCTACTGACCGCCACGCTGGCGCTGGTGCTCGCGCTGCCGGCCGTAGCTCTGGCGCAGGAAGAAATGTCTCCCGCGGAGATCGGCGCGACCATGGACACGATGTGGGTCATGGTCGCGTTCGTGCTGGTCCTCTTCATGCAGGCCGGGTTCGCCATGCTGGAGGTCGGGTTCTCGCGCATGAAGAACGTCGGGAACGTCGTCGCCAAGATCCTCGCGAACATGGCGGTCGGCGCCCTCGTTTTCTGGGCCATCGGCTTCGGCATCGCGTTTGGAGCCGGAACGCCGTTCTTCGGCCTCGAAGGTTGGTTCCTCTCCGGAAACATCGACGCCGGGACGATCCCGCTCTCGATGCTCTTCATCTTCCAGATGGCCTTCGCGCTCGTCGCGTTGGCGATCTTGTGGGGGACGATGCTCGAGCGGACGAAGTTCTCGGTCTACCTGATCTTCGCGGTGATTTTCGTCGGCATCATCTATCCGATGGGGGCGCACTGGATCTGGGCCGACGACGGGTGGCTCGCGGCCCTGGGCAAGCAGGACTTCGCGGGCTCCACGGTGGTCCACCTCTCGGCGGCGATGGCGGCTCTGGCGGGGACGATCATAGTCGGCCCGCGCCTCGGACGCTTCGACGACAACGGGCGTCCGCAGCTCATCCCCGGGCACAACATGCCCCTCGCGGTCCTCGGCGTCCTCATACTGTGGCTCGGGTGGCAGGGGTTCAACCCCGGCTCGACTCTGGCCGCCACCACTGAGATCGCCGACATCGCCCTCACGACGAACCTCGCCGCCGCGGCGGGCGTCCTGGGCGCGATCATCGTTTGCTACCTCTACAGGGGCCACATAGACGTGGGGATGGCCGGGAACGGCGCCATCGCCGGGCTCGTGGCGATCACCGCGACCTGCGCCTTCGTCGCCCCGTGGGCGTCGGTGGTCATCGGCTTCATCGCGGGCGGCGTGATGTACGGGACCGCGGTCCTCATGGAGCGCATGGGCATAGACGACCCGGTCGGAGCTATCGCGGCCCACGGCATGGGCGGCGTCTGGGGCACGCTCTCGGCGGGCCTCTTTACCACCCCGGAGCTCGCCGAGGCCAACGGCGGGCTCCCCGGCCTCTTCTACGGCGGCGGTTTAACGCAGCTCGGCGTCCAGGCCATAAGCATGTTCAGCGTCGCGGGCTTTACTTTCTTCGCCTCACTCGCCGTCTTCGCGGTCTTGAAGGCGACTATAGGCATCCGCGTCAAGCCCGACCAGGAGCTGAACGGCCTCGACATCAGCGACCACGGAAGTTACGGAATGTCCGAGGGTTTGGTCGCTACCGACAACTACCCGGGTAACGGCAACGGCCAGTACACGGAGGCTCCCGTAAAGACCCCGGAGGGCCGCTCGTAGAGAACACACAGCGCGGCGGGCGCTTGGTGTAAACTCGCCGCACCTAACCGGAACCCCCTAGAACTAGTAGGGGGTTCTGGCTTGCCCGGTAGAGGCCGGGCACCGCACGAGAGTCGAGAAGGGAGAGAACTTGGAGAGCCTGATAGTCCAGGCCAGCGGCAGCGGGAACAACATAATAGACGTCTACCCGGACCGGGTAGAGCTTCGCAGCGGGTGGCAGAGTCAGAACAGGGAGGCCATAGACCACAGGGACATCTCTAGCGTGGAGGTCAAGGGCCTGGTCAACTGCGTCCTGACGCTGGAGACGAACAAGGGCAGGCTCGTCCGGCTGGAGAACCTGGCGCTGGGCGAAGCCCGGAAGATCAAAACCTCCATAGAGCTCCAGAAGTCCCGGGCGGCCCAGCAGAGCTAGCGCCGGGACCCGAGAACCCGGCTCCCGGAACATCACGGTGAACATGGTCGCGGGCGGCCTAGTGGACGAGACCGATGCCAGCGCCCCCAGGAGGTGCGGGAGATCGTCCGGGCCTCCACCCCGCTCGGCCGCCTCGGCACGCCGGAAGACATCGGCCGGGCCGTGCTGATGTTCGCCTCGCCCTGGTCGGAGCTCGTAACCGGCCAGTACATAACCTGCGACGGCGGGCTCGTCATGCCCTGAACGGTCCCGGCTCCTCGACCCTCGCCGCTCCGGCAGGGAGAAGCCGGGGCTCAGACGGCGCGGACCTCGTAGAGGAGCCCCTCCTCCACGGGGAAGATGTCGTACCCGGCCTCCCTTATGTTCCCGACCGCGGCGGCGCCGGGTTTTATGAAGTAGGTTGGCCCGGATCCAACCGCCGCCTCGGACCGCTCGACCACGTCTGCGGTGGAGACGGAGGTTACCTCGACATCCGTACGGCTCCCCTCCACGAGCTGCGCGTAGATAAGGATCGCCGTCTCCCGGTGCCCGAGGACCGTGGCGCCGGGCTCCACCTCCTCCTCGACGACCTCCACGAGCTGCCGCCCCTCCAGGTTGCCGCTCTGGTCCACTTCGCCCCACCGGTCGGCCACCGCAAGCCCGAGCAGGGAGAAGGACAGGAAGAGGAGCACCCCCGTTACGGCTCGCGGCGGGAGCCGCCCGGCGAGCCTCTCTCCTGCCCGCAGCAGCCACCCGAGCCCGACGGCCGCCAGGAGCGCCAGGATGAGGTAGGTGGTCAGGAAGTAGGGCTCTATGTCCTGGTTGATGCTGTAGCCCAGGGCATAGACCAGGTGGCCCGCGAGCAGGAACCCGAGGAGCGCGGAGAGGCACGGGTCCCGCCGCAGGGTCAGGACGGCGCCGGGGAGCGCGAGGGCCAGCAGGAGAAGGGGGAACTGCACCGCGAGGAGCTCCAGGAACATGGCGGCCCGGCCCGGCAGCTCCGAGGGGCCGAAGGCGAACATCTGGCCGCGGAAGTTGCCGCCGCTCAGGAGGAACAGGAGCCCTTCGAGGTCCGAGGGGTCGTTGTAGATCAGGGGCGGCTCCATGGAGGCCCGCAGGGGCAGGTACAGGTACGGTGAGAGCCCGAGCACGAACAGGCCCGAGGCCTTGAGCAGCAGCCCGGCCCTCGCGAGCGCGCGGCGGTCCACCAGCGCCACGAACAAGAGAGCCCCGGGCAGGAGCAGGCCGCTGGTCATGTGGGCGGTCATGGCGAGCCCGGTGAGGAAGGCCGCGAGCAGGAGGTGCCCCTCCCGCCGCGAGCCGCGCCAGAGGAGGAGCGCGTAGAGCGCGGCGGCGAAGGTGAGTACCTTCAGCGTGTAGACCTCGGCCACCACGGCCTCGGACCAGAACGCTGGGGCCCCGGCGAAGGCCAGCGCGGCCAGTACCGCCGCGGGGACACCGAACCTCCCCGGCACGAGCCGCAGGGCGGCGAGGTAGACGACGGGGGCCGCGAGCGCCCCGTAGACCGCAGAGGAGAGGTTGACCCGGTAGGCCACATCCCCGAAGGGCAGGTACGTGAAGAGCT
>JACCZN010000289.1 GCA_013695915.1 Rubrobacter sp. | reverse complement strand
TAGGTACGTGCTGTATACGTGTCATGAAGGTATGGTTGACTTAGGAATTTGCGTTGCAACCCGTTAGCTCCGAGCGGGTCAGCTGCCGCCTTGCAAACACTGCCCCGACTTTTGGTTCATAACTTAGAGCTTGCGCCAATAGGCGAGTAGCTTATGTGTCAAGGAACAGTGGGGAGGCAGTTCAATCGCTCTGTGCGCTGCCGAGTACGAAAAGTTGCCAGCCTACTGGCGCGGCCTCTTAGGCTTCTGAGTCAGAGGAGACTTTAGGTGCAAGGTTCCGTCCGCCGTCTAATTTTTGTGCAGACCGTCCATTATTTGTGCAAACGGCTTTTTATGTGCAAGGCTACTGTTAGCTATCCTTCGAGGCAAGGGTGGCTCTCGCCATGCCCTCCGCGCCACAGCCGACCCCGGGTTCGATACGTAGCTGTCCACGCCCGCCTGCAGGAACACCTCCTGGTCGCTCCATAGCCCGGGAG
Source organism: Rubrobacter sp. (assembly GCA_013695915.1). Lineage (GTDB taxonomy): Bacteria > Actinomycetota > Rubrobacteria > Rubrobacterales > Rubrobacteraceae > Rubrobacter_A. The sequence goes on along the minus strand of JACCZN010000289.1, from coordinate 9,733 downwards.
CTCCCGGCGAGGGGGGCAGGAAGACCGGAGAGCACCTCCTGGCGAGGGGGGCAAACGGGGTCTGGCTGGCGTGCCCTGCGAGGGATGCTTTAGAGTAGGCGTAGCAGTTGTGTGGGTGACGGAAGAGAGGCGGCGGGATGCAGAAGGAGCGCGAGGCCCTGCGAGAGGTGCGGAACTTCGTCGGGGGGGTGTGGGAGGAGCCCGGATCTGAGGCGACGGAGCCGGTCTACGACCCGGCCACGGGCGAGGTCATAGCTCGCACCCCGCTCGGCGGTCGCGGGGAGCTCGACCGGGCGGTGGCCGCGGCGGAGGAGGCATTCCCGGGTTGGGCGGCGACCCCGGTGACGGAGAGGGCCCGCCTGCTGTTCCGCTTCAAGATGCTCCTCGAGGAGCACTCCGACGAGCTCGCGGCCCTGGTTACGCTGGAGAACGGCAAGGACGCCAAAGACGCCGCCGGAGAGGTACGCCGGGGCATAGAGGTGGTGGAGTTCGCCTGCGGCATGCCCTCCTTGATGATGGGCGAGACGGTCCGTGACGTGGCCCGCGGCGTGGACAACGCGAGCTACAAGTACCCGCTGGGGGTGGTCGCGGCGATCACACCGTTCAACTTCCCCTGCATGGTACCCCTGTGGACCCTGCCGGTCGCCATCGGCGCGGGGAACGCCTACATCCTCAAGCCCTCCGAGAGGACGCCGCTCTCGGCGGTGCGTATGGCGGAGCTCCTGGCCGAGGCTGGCCTCCCCGACGGGGTGCTGAACGTGGTCCACGGCGGGCGGGAGGCGGTGGACGCCGTCCTGGACCACCCGGGGATAGAGGCTGTCTCGTTCGTCGGTTCCCAGCCCGTGGCCGAGCACGTCTACAAGAGGGGCACAGACGCGGGCAAGCGGGTGCAGGCCCTGGCCGGGGCAAAGAACTCCATGATCGTGATGCCGGACGCGGTGATGGACAAGAGCGTGGAGAACATCATCTCCTCCGCCTTCGGGAACGCCGGAGAGCGGTGTCTGGCGGGCAGCGTGGTGGTTGCCGTCGGGGAGGTCGGCGACGGTCTCGTGGAGAGGCTGAAGGAGCGCGCCGGAGCCATGAAGGTCGGGCCGGGTAGCGACCCGGAGAGCGAGCTGACGCCCCTGATCCGGGACGTCCACCGCGGGAAGGTCAGAGGCTACGTGGACCTCGGCGAGGAGGAAGGCGCGGAGGTCGTCCTGGACGGCCGTGAGCCGCCCCGGGAAGAGGGCTTCTTCTTCGGGCCGACGATACTCGACCGTGTAGAGCCCGGGATGCGGGTGGCGCGGGAGGAGATCTTCGGTCCCGTGCTCTCGGTGGTGCGCGTCGAGGACCTCGATGAGGCCGTGGAGTTCACGAACGGCTCGCCTTTCGGCAACGCGTGCTCTATCTACACCGAGAACGGTGCCGCGGTGCGGCGCTTCCGGGAGACCGTGGAGGCCGGGATGCTCGGGGTCAACACGGGGGTGGCAGCCCCGATGGCCTTCTTCCCGTTCAACGGCATCAAGAACTCCTTCTACGGCGACCTGCACGCCACCGGCAAGGACGGGGTCCGGTTCTTCACGGAGAACAAGGTCGAGGTCACGCGCTGGTTCTCCTGAACGGGGCTCGCGCCGAAGGCGGCTTCTCTTACGGGGTCCGGCCCCCGCGGTACCAGACGAAGGCGGCCAGGGTCAGGGCCGCCTTCTCTTTCGGGGCTCCGAGCTCCCTGCCGAGGAGTTGCTCCGCGCGCCGCACCCGGTAGCGTACCGTGTTCGGGTGTACGAATAGGTGTTCGGCGGCCTCTTCGAGAGACCCGGAGGTGAGCACCCGGCAGAGGGTCTCGGTCAGTTGGGAGCCGGTCTCTCTGTCGTAGGCTGCGAGAGGGGCGAGGGTGCTCTCCGCGAACGTCGCCAGCCCCCCGGAGAGCTTCGGGTTCTCTAGCAGGCTGTCCAGCCCCCAGCCGTTGACCTCCAGGACGTACCGCTCGTCCTGCTCCTGCCGGACCCTCTCCGCCGCCCGGACGGTCTGCGTCAACGCCTCTTCCAGCCCCTCGAAGGAGTCGTATGTGGCGCCGTGTACGAGCCACAGGGGAGCGGGCCCGAAGACCTTCAGCAGCTCGTCCCGCACGGCGGAGGGCTCGCGCGGCACCTGCCGCTTGATCAGGAGCACGCCGATTCCCTTCTCCAGGACGATGAGCGGGCTCCCCAGCTGGTCCAGGACGGCGTCTTCGGCGAGCATCATCAGGCGAGTCCGCCCCGCGCTCCGGACCTCCTCCTCTCTCCAGGAGATGGCCCACACCTCACCGCTCTCTACCGGCAGCCCCAGACGGTTCCCTTCCCGGAACGCCCGGGAGTCGGTCCTCCCCTCCCTTACACCCCCGAGCCACTGCGAGCGCTGCTGGTGGAGACGGTGGTGCGCGTGCTCGGCGCGGTCGATGACTATGTTGCAGACGGCCGCGGCGTCGTCGAGGAGGTCGGGCCACCCCGCAAGAGGGAGCTCCACCGAAGGCCACAGGTACAGGTGGCCGCGCTCGCCGCCCGCCCCGGAGCCCTCTAGCGGGTGGACCAGCGGGCCGCGCCCCTGCGCTTCGGAGGCTCGCAAATGCTCCAGCCTCTCTATGTTGCCGAGGGCGTACGGGCGTCCCCCGTGGTCCACCGAGATGGCCGGCCCCCTCACGGCCCGTTCCAGCCACGACTCGACCTCCTGCACCTGGTTGGAGTGCAACAGGAGCCGCCGCAGGTCGGCCCTGGCCGACTCCCCGCTCTCCATGCTCGAAGCGAAGAAGTGCCGGGACACCTGCCGCGGACCGGGCGAGGGCTCGATGCCGCGGGCCAGACGCAGGACCAGCGCGCGCTGTGCGGGAGAGAAGGGGTCTACCGTCCTCCGGACGGGGTATAGGACCGCGCCGGCCGGCGTGGTGGCGCTGCGAACGGGGACGGCCAGGACCGAACGGACCTCCTCGCTGTCGGTGGCGTCGCTGACCTCCGGGTACCGGTACTGGCAGTTCCTGTAGTCCGGGACCTCGATGGGCTCGTTCCACGCGAACGCCCTGCCGCCTACACCCTGCCCGAGTGGCAGCTCGAACCCGAAGCCGGCGTCCCTGGCCCCCACGTGCCACTCCACGTCCAGCACGTCGTCGTGTACGCCGCCCCAGTACGCGAAGTCCGCGCCGCTGACGGTCCGGGCAAGGGCCAGCAGTGCAGGGAATGCCTGCCGGTCGCCCTCTCCGAGAGCCCGCGCCAGCTCCGGTCCCAGAGGATAGTCCCTGTCGCGGAAGTAGAGCCGTTCCCCGTGCTCGACCTCCACGAATAGCTCCAGGGCTTTCCGGAAGCGCTCCGCCTCCCCGTCGCCGGGCGCGGGTCCCAGGTCTCTGTAGGACCATACTACCCAGAGCCCGTTCGGAGAGGCCGTCCCTGGGTGCAGACGGAACAGCAGGGGCTCCGCGCCGGGGAGGTGGGGGGACTTCTCCGCGAAGTTCATTGTCGCGGCGTCCAGCGAAGCGTCGAGCCGGAGCGAGAGCCAGCGCCGCATCTCCCGCGCCCTCTCGCCCGCGTACTCTATCTGCCAGGGCCCCGAACCGTCCGCGCGCGGCCACAGCAGGGCGCTCCCCCGGGCGGGGAAGTCGGCGACCACGGCTTGCAGAGCGTTTTTCAGAGCGGCGGGGCGCCGGGCCGGCTCCAGGATAGCCCGCTCCAGGTAGCCCAGCCCCGACGCCCGGGTGTAATGCTCGCTCATCCGTGTCCCGTCCCGTTTGTCTCTTTCCACAAATGCGGCGGCGGAATCTTGTCGCCGCAGACATAATAATCGAGCTTTCAAGGACTTACAATAACAAGGTATCAGGGGAAATTGCAGTAGAGGGAAGGGGTGCAAGCATGGTGGAGAGAACGGGGCCCGGTGGTAGACGTATGAGCCGGGGGAGTTTCCTGAAGGCCACGGGCGCTGCCGGGGTCGCTGCGGCGGGTTCCGGGGGGCTGCTCGCGGTCGGAGCGTCTCCGGCGGGGGCCGAGAGTTGCGCGAACATGGGCAGGATCCAGGTCCCGGGCGCGGAGGTCCAGGAGACGGCGTGTCTCGAGGACCTGACCACCGCGGGCACGGAGGACTCCGGGCACACCAACCGCAGCGACTGGGAGGGTCTGCACGCCGAAGGCACGGAGAACCCGACGGGGGTGCCGGGGGTACAGGTGGACGGCCACTTCCCCGACGACTCCAGCACCAACACCAACAACGGCTACAACAGCGACTCTCAGTTCGTGATCCGGCTGCCCGACGAGTGGAACGGGAAGTTGGTGGTCACCGGCGCGCCGGGGGTCCGCCAGCAGTACGCGAACGACTTCATTATCGGGGACTGGGTGCTCTCGAAAGGCTACGCCTTCGCCTCCACGGACAAGGGCAACACCGGCGTGCGCTTCTACGCCACCGGACAGAGCCCGGGCGACTCGGTCGCCGAGTGGCACGAGCGTGTCGAGGAGCTCACGCGGGCGGCGAAGGTCGTCGTCGAGCAGTGTTACGGCCGGGAGCCGGAGCGCACCTATATAACGGGTATCTCCAACGGCGGCTACCTTACCCGGTACGCGTTGGAGAACACCCCCGAACTCTACGACGGCGGGGTGGACTGGGAGGGCACGCTCTTCCGGGCCGAGGGGCCGAACCTGCTCACCTACCTGCCGGTCACCCTCAGGAACTACCCGAGCTACAGGTTGACGGACGACAGGGAGGCGTTCGACAACATCGTAGAGGCCGGGTTCCCGGCGGAGTCGGAGTTCTTCTGGGACGAGCACTACACCATCTACTGGGACCTGACACAGAGGATCTACCGGGAGGAGTTCGACCCGGACTACGACGGGCCTCTGGAGGCCGGGGTACCGTTCTGCCAGCCGGGCACCCCGAGCTGCGACGCCGACTACGACTACGACGAGCGCCCGCAGGAGGTCAGGGACGCCGTGCGGCGGGTCGAGCTGACCGGCGACCTCGGGAAGCCCATGATCACGCTGCACGGCACGCTCGACGCGCTCTTGCCGATAAGCAAGAACGCCGACGCCTACGAGGAGCTGGTCGAGAGCGCCGGACGGTCCGACCTGCACAGCTACTTCGTGATCGAGGACGGCAACCACGTGGACTCCTTCTACGACGACTACCCGGACGAGTTGCGGCCGATACTGCCCTGCTACCGGGCGGCGTTCGAGGCGCTGGAGGACTCGGTGGAGAACGACCGTCCGCTGCCGGAAGGCGGGTTCGTACCGAGGCCGGAGGGCGGAGACATAGTCAACGAGTGCTCCCTGGAGCCGGAAAGGCGCCGCGGGCGCCGCAGCGCGGAGCGCGGCCGGCCCGGAGAGGCGCCACGGCGTGAGCGTCTGGGGAGCTGAGCGGCAAGGCCCCGCTAAAGAGGCCTCGTGAGCCGCGTAGGTCCGGCAAGGCCTCCGTGGCGTTGTGGGGCTCGCTGCGCTGAGATGGCGCGGCTAGTCGATTCGACAGGTTTTACAAGGAAGCTCATGGAAAGGGAGGCTATGGAGTTTTCCAACAAGCTGATGTACGTACTGCTCGGGCTGGCGGTGTTGATGCTCGTCGGGATGCTCGCCAGCTCGTGGCGGGTGGTGCTGTACTCGTTCCTTTTGGTGGTGGGGGTCAGCATACTCTTCGGGTTTACGAGAGAGCTGCCGGGCCGGCGGCCGGTGCTGGTCGCCGGTTCGGTGGTCGTGCTGTACGGGCTGCTCTTCGCGGTCCTCGACGTGATGACCGGCGGGGAGCCCACTGGGAGCACCAACTACGTGCTCGGCATGACGCCGCCGATGGCACTCTACCTGCTCGGCTTCCCGGTCCTGGTCGTGATTACCGGCGTACTCTATGCCGTGACCTTCACGCAGGAGGACGTGGACCCGGAGTTGCTGGAGAGGGAGAGGGCCGCAATCGGCGGTGAGGAGAGCGAGGGAGAGAGCCGGTGAGCACGACGATAGCGGGTGTAGTCGCCGCCTATCTGTTGGCGACCATAGCGATAGGGGTCTGGGCCACCAGAAAGACCAAGAACGCCGGTGACTTCTTTGTGGCCGGGCGGAACCTGGGGATGCTGGTCGTGGCGCTGGCGGTCTTTACCTCCATACAGAGCGGCTTCGGGGTCCTGGGGGGTACCGGGCTGACGTTCGAGTCGGGCCTCGGGGGGTTCGTCGCGGCCATCGGGTTCGCCGCCCCTCTGGGGTTCGTGCTGGCGTGGTTCCTGGTCGCCAAGAGGATGTGGCGGATCGCGAACCTCGGCGAGGTCTACACCCTGGGTGACGTGGTAGAGCACCGCTACGGCAGCCCCGGGGTGCGGGGCTGGGTCGGGGTGGCGGTGGCCCTCGGGGTCATCGGGTACCTCGGGGTGCAGGTGCAGGCCACCGGCTTCATCATGAGCGCCATCTTCGACATCGAGTTCAGGACGGCGGCCGTGATCGGGCTGGTCATCCTCGGGATCTACGCCATCGGCGGCGGGACGATAGCCGCCGTCTACACCGACCTCTTTCAGGGCATCATCCTGGTCGGCGTCTCGGCGGCGGTGGTGTTCATCGCGATAAACGCCGGCGGCGGGGTGCAGAACATCACCGAGAACCTCCAGAGCTCCGACCCGGCGCTCGCCTCTCCCTTTGGGACGGTGCCCACGCTGACGATAGCCTGCTACCTCTTCTTGTTCGGTATCGGGGCCGCGGGACAGCCCCAGCTCTTGACGAAGTTCCTGATGATCCGGGACAGCAAGGAGCTGCGGTGGGGGGCTCTGGTCTCGGCGGTGGCGTACCTGTTGACGATGCTCCTGGTCGCCGGGGTCGGCCTGACGGCGCTCTCGCTCAACGTCCAGGGCGAGTTCCCGGCGCTCGACTCCCCGGACCAGGCTCTCACCCGCTTCTTCGTGGACTTCACCCCGCCGCTGTTGGCCGGTCTGGGTCTCGCGGCGATCCTGGCGGCGATCATGTCTACCGGCGATGCCTTCCTGAACCTGGGGGCGGCGAGCCTGATCCGGGACATCCCACGCTCGCTAAACTTCCGTATCCGCAACGAGTTGCTCTGGAGCCGCCTGGTGGTCGCCGTGCTGCTGGTGGTCTCCTTGCTCTTCTCGTTCTACCTGGACACGCTGGTAGCCCTGCTCGGCGTCTTCGGCTGGGGCACGTTCGCCGCGGCGCTCTTCCCGGCGGTGGTGCTCGGGCTGGTCTGGCCGCGGGCGACCAAGCACGGGGCCATCTGGAGCATCATCGCCAGCCTGGTGGCGAACTTCGTCCTGGAGATCGGGGGCCTCTACGACTTCGCCCCGCTCCCCGAGGGCGTGGTGAACGGCGCGTTCGCCCTCGTGGTCGCGATAGTGGTGTTCATAGCCGTCTCCCTGGTGACCCAGCCCGCCGAGGACGAGACCAGCCCGGAGGTGCGAAAGGCGATGGAGAGTTAAGCGGCGGATGGTAAGGGACGTATCCCGCGCCGGGGACCACGCCTCGCTGGTCCCCGGCGATTTCCCCGGCTTTGGTGAGTGGGATCGCGGCGGCGATGGTGCGGGTCGTGGAGGATGCCGGTAGAGCAAGCTCTGTCTTCAAAGGGGTGTATCTTGAACGAGTCTTACGTTGGGCCGGGGATGTCGGCGGCCGGGGTGGACCTTGACGGGCGACGGGCGTTCGTCACCGGGGCGGCGAGCGGCATCGGCCGGGCGTGCGCCGGGAGGCTGGCCCGGGCTGGGGCCGCGGTCACCGTGGTGGACCTGAACGGCGAGGCCGCCGAGGAGGCTGCCGGGGAGATCGGGGGCAAGGCCCTGCGGGCGGACCTGACGGACCCCGCGGTGCTCGACGGGCTGGAGGTCGAGGCCGACATCGTGGTGAACAACGCCGGGTTCCAGCACGTCGCCGCGGTGGAGGAGTTCCCACCCGGGAAGTTCTCCGCCATCCTGCGGCTCATGCTGGAGGCTCCGTTCAGGATCGTGCGGTCGGCCTTGCCGGGGATGTACGGGCGCGGGTGGGGGCGGGTGATAAACATCTCCTCCGCGCACGGACTGCGGGCCTCCCCGTTCAAGGCGGCCTACGTGGCCTCCAAGCACGGCCTCGAAGGGTTCTCGAAGGTCGTGGCGCTCGAAGGAGGCCCGAAGGGTGTCACCTCCAACTGCATCTGCCCCGCCTACGTGCGCACGCCGCTGGTGGAGGGTCAGATCTCGGACCAGGCCAGGACCCGGGGGATCTCCGAGGACGAGGTCATAGAGAAAGTCATGCTCACGCAGCCCGCGATCAAGCGCCTCATCGAACCCGAGGAGGTGGCCGAGGTCGCAACCTTTCTCTGTGCCCCGGAGGCGTCTTTTATAAACGGCTCCTCCCTAACCATGGACGGCGGCTGGACGGCCCGGTGATCCGGGTATAACGTATTGCCGGGGGATGAGACCGAGAGAAAGGTGGGACGCTCGTGACCGAGACAACCGAAGGGAACTTGCTCTGGGAGCCCTCCGAAAGCCTCAAGGAGAACGCCGGGCTCTCCCGGTACATCGAATGGCTCCGGGAGGAGAAAGGTCTCTCCTTCGCGGGCTACGAGGAGCTCTGGGAGTGGTCGGTAACGGACCTCGAAGGCTTCTGGGCCTCGGTGTGGGAGTTCTGCGGCGTCAGGGCTTCAAAGCCTTACGAGCGGGTCCTCGGCAGCCGCCGGATGCCGGGGGCCGAGTGGTTCCCGGGGGCGGAGTTGAACTACGCCGAGCACGTCCTCGGTGCCATAGAGCCCGGACGCCTCGACGAGCCCGCCCTGATCCACGCCTCCGAGCTACGCCAGACCGGCGAGGTGAGCTGGTGGGAGCTCCGGGAGAGGGTAGCGGCGTTCGCGGCGGGCCTGAAGTCCCTCGGCGTCGGTCGCGGCGACCGGGTGGTGGCCTACGTGCCGAACGTGCCGGAGGCCATCGCCGCGTTCCTGGCCTGCGCCTCGATAGGGGCCGTATGGTCGAGCTGCTCGCCGGACTTCGGCGCCCCGAGCGTCATAGACCGCTTCCGCCAGATAGAGCCGAAGATCCTCCTCGCCGTGGACGGCTACCGCTACGGGGGTAAGGACTTCGACCGCACGGAGACGTTAGCGGAGCTCCAGAGGGAGATACCCTCTCTGGAGGAGACCGTCGTCGTCCCCTACCTCGAAGAGGAGCCGGACGTCTCCGGCCTCGATAACGTTGTCTTCTGGGACGACCTCCTCTCGGAGAACGAGGGGGCGGAGCTCCGGTTCGAGCAGGTGCCGTTTGACCATCCGCTGTGGGTCGTCTACTCGTCGGGGACGACGGGGCTTCCGAAGGCCATCGTGCAGGGTCAGGGCGGCATCGTCGTTGAGCACCTCAAGAAGCTTGGGCTCCACATGGATATCCGGGAGGGAGACCGCTTCTTCTGGTTCACCACCACGGGATGGATGATGTGGAACGTAGTGGCTGGGAGCCTGCTCTCCGGGGCTACCGCCCTCCTCTACGACGGCAACCCCGGCTACCCGGACATGAACGCCGTGTGGGAGTTCGCCTCGGAGACCGGCATGACCCACTTCGGGACCAGCGCGGGCTACCTGACCTCGTGCATGAAGGCCGGCGTGGAGCCCGGGCGGGACTTCGACCTCTCCGCCCTGCGGGCCATCGGCTCCACCGGCTCGCCGCTGCCGCCGGAGGGCTTCGAGTGGGTCTACGGGAGCGTGAAGGAGGACCTCTGGCTCTTCTCCACGAGCGGCGGCACCGACCTCTGCACCGCCTTTGTCGGCGGCAACCCCCTGCTGCCCGTACGCGCCGGGGAGATCCAGTGCCGCA
>JACCZN010000262.1 GCA_013695915.1 Rubrobacter sp. | reverse complement strand
GTGCACGACGCGTGCGGGACGCGTGTCGAGGTGCGGTGGCGCTGTCCGACCTGCCAGGTGGATGTGGAGTCCGGCGGCGAGCACCTCGTCCGCCGCTGACCCTCTCGTTTCGGGTGGCTGACGGGGTGGACCGCCGGACCGGCGCCGAGCGGCGGCCCGTTACGCTCCACGCCATGAGCGCAGACACCACCGCGACCCCCGCGACGCCCCTCGACGGCCCGGCCCGCCACGTGCTGGTCGCCGTCGCGTGGCCGTACGCCAACGGGTCGCTCCACCTCGGCCACCTCGCCGGCGCGTACCTCCCCGCCGACGTGTTCGCCCGCTACCACCGCCTCCGCGGTGACCGGGTCCTGATGGTCTCCGGCACCGACGCCCACGGGACCCCCATCACGGTGCGTGCGGACAAGGAAGGCATCACCCCGCGCGAGGTCGTCGAGCGCTACCACCCCGAGTTCCTGCGCTACTGGCAGGAGCTCGGCATCTCGTTCGACCTGTTCACCTCGACGATGACCGACAACCACCACGAGGTCACGCGCGAGATGTTCCAGGCGCTGCGGGAGCGTGGGTACCTGGAGATCCGCACCACCGAACAGTTCTACGACACCGAGGTCGAACGCTTCCTGCCGGACCGCTACGTCGAGGGCACCTGCCCCTACTGCGGCTACCGGGAGGCCCGGGGAGACCAGTGCGACAACTGCGGCCGCTGGTACGAGGCGTACCAGCTCATAGACCCCTACTCAAAGACCACCGGCGGACCGGCCGAGCCCCGCGAGACCACCCACCTCTACCTAGACCTGCCCAAGTTCTCCGACAGGCTCAAGGACTGGGTCTCCGCCAAGGAGAACTGGCGGGTCTCCGTAAAGAACTTCATCCTCGGTATCATAGAGGACGGTCTCAGGGAGAGGCCCATAACCCGGGACATCTCCTGGGGAGTACCCATCCCCGAGCCGGGCTTCGAGGACAAGCGGTTCTACGTCTGGTTCGACGCCCCCATCGGCTACGTCTCCTCCACCATGGAGTGGGCCGAGAGGATAGGCGACCCCGACCGGTGGCGCGAGTACTGGCAGGACCCGGACACGAAGCTGGTGCACTTTATCGGGAAGGACAACACGGTCTTCCACGCCGTGGTCTGGCCCGCGATGCTCCTCGGCACCGCAGAGGACGGCGAGGAGCCCTACGTCCTTCCCTACGAGGTCTCGGCCAACGAGTTCATGAACCTCGAGGTCGTAATCGACGGCGAGCGGCGGGCGATGCAGATGTCCACGAGCCGGAACCTCGCGGTCTGGCTGCACGAGGCCCTGGACCGCTTCCCGGCCGACGTCCTGCGCTTCTACCTGGCCTCCATCCTCCCGGAGACGGGGGACGTGAGCTTCTCCTGGCGCGACCTCCAGGCCCGGGTGAACGCGGACCTCATCGGCAACCTCGCGAACTACGTTAACCGCACGCTCTCCTTTGCGGAGAAGCACCTCGACGGCTACCTCCCCCGCCCGGAGGCTCTCTCGGGAGAGGCCCTGCGCGTCATGGAGGACTTCCGGGAGATAGAGCGCCGCTACGAGGCCAGGATGCTCGCCACCCGCCCCCGGGACGCCCTCGGGGAGCTGGTCGCGATGGGCCGCCGGGCAAACCAGTTCTTCGACTCCGAAGCCCCCTGGAAGAGCCGCAAGGAGGATCCGGAGCGGGCCCGGGCCTCACTGTACGCCTGCTCCGTCCTGCTGGGGTCCATCGCCTACCACGCCGCCCCCTACGTCCCGGAGGCCGTGGAGCGCCTGCAGGCGTACCTCTCCGGGCCCATCTCCCCGATACCGGAGAGCGTACCCGGCGGCCTGCCGGACGAGTACCGGGTCTCCGGCACGGAGCCCCTCTTCCGGAGGGTGGAGGACGCCGAGGTCGAAGCCGCCGAGCAGCCCCTGGCCCGCGCGGCCACGGGCGATACACCAGGCTAGAGCCGTCCCACCGGGCGATACCCGCAAGGAGACCGCCGAGGTCTCGGTCTTTGGTTTCGGAGGCATTACGGATAGCTGGAGGGGCGGGCATCGCGGCAGACGCCGGGGCGGGGACTGTAGCTCTTCTGGAGAGGGGTTTCCTTGGATAGGGAGTATGACCTCGTAGTAGTAGGGGCCGGTACCGGGGGGTTGGTGCCGGCGGCCGGGGGTGCGTCGCTCGGGGCCAGGGTCGCGCTCGTCGAGGGTGGTGAGATGGGCGGGGACTGCCTGAACCGTGGCTGCGTCCCGACCAAGGTCCTGATCAAGAGCGCGAAGGTAGCGAGCCTCATGCGCCGGGCCCCGGAGTTCGGGCTGGGCTCCGTGCCCGTGGAGGTGGACTTCCCGGCCGTGATGCGCCGGATGCGCAGGGTCATAGAGCGTGCCGGGGAGCACGACAGCGCCGAGAGGTTCCGCAGCCTCGGGGTGGACGTACTCCAGGGGGAGCAGGCATGCTTTACGGGGCCGCGCGAGCTCTCCGTCGGAGGCCGGCGGCTGCGGGGCCGGAGCGTCATAATCGCCACCGGCTCCCACCCGGCGGCGCTCCCGGTCCCCGGCCTCCGGGAGACCGGCTACCTGACCAACGAGACGGTGCTGGAGCTGGAGGAGATGCCCCGCTCGATGGTCGTGGTGGGCTCAGGGCCCATAGGGAGCGAGTTCGCCCAGATGTTCGCCCGCTTCGGGTGCCGGGTCGAGCTGGTCTCACTAAGCCCAAACCCCCTGCCCGTGGAGGAGCCGGAGGTCGGCGAGGCCCTCAAGAGCTACCTGGAGGCCGACGGCGTGCGCTTCCACGGCGGCTTCGGGGTCGAGAGGGTAAGCCGGGAGAACGGCGAGAAGGTCGTCGTGGTGAAGCACCGCTACTCCGGAGAGGTGCGAGAGCTCCGGGGCGAAGAGATACTGGTGGCCGCGGGCCGCGCCCCGAGCGTGGAGGGCCTCGGCCTCGGGGACGCCGGCGTAGAGGTCGGGGAGAAGGGCATCCGGGTGGACGAGCACCTCGCTACCAGCGCGGAGGGCGTCTACGCCGCCGGGGACGTAACCGGCATTTTGCAGTTCACCCACGCCGCCGAGTACCAGGGCAGGATCTCGCTGACCAACGCCCTCTTTCCCGTAAAGCAGAAGGCCGACTACCGGTCGATACCCTGGACCACCTTCACCGACCCCGAGGTCGCCCGCGTCGGCCTCACCGAGCGGCAGGCCCGGGAGCAGAACGAGCCCGTGGAGGCCTTCACCTTCCCGTTCTCGGACCTCGACCGGGCGCTCTGCGACGGCGAGACCAAAGGGTTCGTCAAGCTCGTGACCGGCCGGCGGGGCAGGCTGCTCGGCGGACACATCATCGGCCCCGACGCCGGCAACTACATCGGCGAGGTGGCCCTCGCCCTGAAGAAGGGCATGAAGATCGGGGACCTCTCCCAGACCGTCCACGTCTACCCGACGCTCTCCGAGAGCGTAAAGCGGGCCGCGGACGCCTACTACCGGGAGAAGCTCTTCACCAGCCGCAACAAGAAGCTCTTGAAGACCTTCTTCGACCTGCGCCGGCGCCTCTTCTAGAGCTTCGGGGGTGTGTGCCGGGTACCTCTACGCCTTGCGGTGCTCGGTGGTTACGGTGTGGGTCCCGTCGGGCAACTCTTCCACCCGGTAGTCGCCGAAGAGGATGGGGTCGGCGGCGGAGAGGCAGAGGAAGAGCCGCACGGCGAGGTTGCGGATCTCGCTTTCGGCGTGAGCGTCGGCCCGCATCTCGATTATGTGCCTCAAGGCCCGGACGTTGCCGGTAAAGACCATCGGGGCCTCGGTCTCGTTCGGCAGGAGGGAGCGCGCGGTCTGCTGGACCTTCTTGCGGGCATCGGTCTTGTAGTCGGCGGAGAGCTTCCCGCTACCGCCCTCCTGAAGCTCGAGCAACCTCCCGGCCAGCGACTCGTACCCGGCGGCGGCCCCGTCCACCCGCTCCTCGAAGAGCCGGTGCAGCTCGGCGTCCTCCACGTACTCCGGCCGCTCCACGAACCGCAGCACGGCCCCGGAGACGTAGCGCTGGCTTATCTGGGAGACTCCGACACCGGCCCTGTGACGGACCAGCTCGTGGGTGACGCTCCGGCTTATGCCATAGAGCAGGAAGCTGAAGCTCGCGTGCTCCAGCACCGAGCCGTGCCCCGCGGAGGTCAGCCGCTCGAAGTACTTTGCGGCGTTCTCGTTGGTGGTCCTGCGGGCTCCGAACGATGCATAACACACTTGTCCCGCCGTCTTGGCTAGCTGCGAGGAGCCCGGCAGCGGTGTGGGGTCGTCCAGGTAGCCGGGGAACCTGAGAGAGGCGTCGAACCCCTCCAGGAACCCCGCGAGACCGGCGACGTTGGTCTGCGGCTTCGCCAGCAGGACCACCCCGGGAGACCGGAGGTAAGCGGTGCCCGAGGCCGTGTGCCGGACCGGCGAGTGGATGGAGGGGAAACCGTCCGCAACGGTCCCTCCGTAATCCTCGAAAAGCTCCCTGGTACCCTCGCTGCCCGTCGGCTCCACCCGCGCTCCCTCTCTCTAGACTGCGGGGGCCATCTTACATGATGACCCGGACGGCGGGGACGGCACCCTCCTACTAGCGTGCTCCGGCGCACGCGCAGAGGGCCGGTAGCTTCTCTAGAGAGCCGGTAGGAAAGTCCTTCTTCAAGCGGATCCCGGTAGCCAAGAGCCGATCCGAACCCCAATTCTTGCCGCTTTTCGGTTCGATCAGTCGTAGTATCCTACGCCGCTGCCTACTAATC
>JACCZN010000254.1 GCA_013695915.1 Rubrobacter sp. | reverse complement strand
CCGGCGGCGAGGTCCAAGATCCAGATCTCGGGGATACCGGCTCCGGCGTAGAAGGGCAGCTTCACGCTCCGGTCGTACTCCAGCGAGCTTTCGGAGACCTCGATCAACAGCAACGTGTCTCCCGGTCCGGGGTGCTCCCGTTCGTAGAAGTCCTCCCTGAACACGAGCAGCGCGAGGTCCGGCTGAGGCTCGTTGTGCTCGTCGAGTCTTATTGGTCCCTGTACCCGGGCCACGTAATCGGAGGCGGCAAAGGCCACCAGCATTCTCGTGAGACGGTCGACCACCGCCTGATGCGCGCTGCCGATAGGGGACATCTCCACAACCTCCCCGTCCACGAGCTCGACCCGGTCTCCCTCGGAGAGGATGCCAGTCTCGGCCATCCGGTGGTACTCCGTAGTATCGAAGCGGCGTCTCTGTACCCTCGCGCCCAGCATCTATCCTCCAGGCTCGTCTCCACCAGCAGCGTCATCCGCAACCGGATTTTAGCCCAACCGCTCCGGCAGGAAGCCCCTAGCCCGGCAGCAGCGTCTCTCCCATCAGGTACTCGTCGGCCTCGCGGGCGGACTTCCGACCCTCGGCGATGGCCCAGACGATGAGGGAGGCGCCGCGCTTGGCATCGCCGGCCACGAAGAGGCCCGGGTCTTTCGTGGCGAAGCCGCCGTTCGCGGTGGCGATGGCTCCCCGCTCGCCGAAGCCGAGGTCGAGGTCCGAGATCAGGCGGTCGTGTACCGGGCCGGTGAAGCCGATGGCGAGCAGCACGAGGTCCGCGTCCATGTCGAACTCGGTGCCCTCCTTGTAGACCGTCTTGCCCTCCGGGGTCCGCTCGGTCTCCACGGCGTTCATCTTGGTTACCTGCCCGTTCTCGCCCTCGAAGCCCTTTACGGCCACGCTCCACTGGCGCTCGCCGCCCTCCTCGTGGACGGGGTAGGTGCGAAGGATGAACGGCCAGTCGGGCCAGGTGTAGTGATCGGGGTTCTCCGGCGGCTTGGGGCCGTGGGTCAGGACCTGTACGGAGGCCGCCCCCTCCCGGTGGGCGTTCCCGAGACAGTCGGCGCTCGTGTCGCCGCCGCCCAGGATGATCACGTTCTTTCCCCGGGCCGAGATCTCCGGGTCCGCCTCCACCGGGAGCCCCGCGACCCGCCGGTTCTGCTGGGCCAGGTAGTCCATGGCGAGGTGTATGCCGCCGAGCTCGCGCCCCGGCGTCTCCACGTCCCGGCCCTCCAGAGCGCCGACCGCCAGCACCACGGCGTCGAACTCGCTCTTGAGCTCCTCGGTCGTCGGGTCCTCGCCGACGTGACAGCTCGTCCTGAACTCGATGCCCTCTCCCTCCAGCAGCGCGATGCGCCGGTCCACGACCCACTTCTCTATCTTGTAGTCGGGGATGCCGTAGCGCAGGAGGCCCCCGACCTTGTCATCCTTCTCGAAGACGGTCACCGTGTGACCGGCCCGGTTGAGCTGCTGGGCCGCCGCGAGACCCGCGGGGCCGGATCCCACGACCGCCGCCCGCTTGCCGGTGCGCCGCTCCGGGTCCGGCGGGTGCGCCGTGACCCAGCCCTCCTCGAACGCCCGGTTGATAATGGAGAGCTCTATCTCCTTTATCGTCACGGGGTCGTCGTTTATGGAGAGCACGCACGCCGACTCGCACGGCGCGGGACAGAGCATCCCGGTAAACTCCGGGAAGTTGTTGGTGGCGTGCAGCCGGTCTATCGCGACCCGCCACTTGTCCTTGTAGACGAGGTCGTTCCAGTCAGGGATCAGGTTCCCCAGAGGACAGCCGATGTTACAGAACGGCACCCCGCAGTCCATGCAGCGCGAGGCCTGCTCCTTGAGGTCGCCGTCCGGCATCGGCTCGTAGACGTAGCGGTAGTCCTGGATGCGCTCTACCTTGTCGCGCTTGGGGGTGGGCTTGCGCCCTATCTTCAGAAAACCTCGCGGGTCTCCCATTACCGGCTCACCTCCTCCATCTCTCTCTCGGCCTCCTGCTTCTCCTGCAGCACGCGCTTGAGGTCGTCCGGCATGACCTTGACGAACTTCGGCAGCACAGCATCCCAGTCGTTCAAGACCCTCTTGGCGGTCCCCGAACCGGTCCAGCGGAGGTGCTTCTCTACGAGCTCCTGCAGGAGCGCCACGTCCTCCTCGGACTCGACCGGCTCCAGGCCGACCATGTCCAGGTTGCACCGCTCCTCGAAGCTGCCATCCTCGTCCAGGATGAACGCCCAGCCGCCGCTCATACCCGCGGCGAAGTTCCTTCCGGTAGGACCGAGCACGGCGACCACGCCGCCCGTCATGTACTCGCAGCCGTGCTCTCCGACACCCTCGACGACCGTGTGAGCCCCCGAGTTCCGGACCGCGAACCGTTCGCCGGCTATACCCCGGAAGAACGCCTCGCCGCCCGTGGAGCCGTAGAGCGCCACGTTACCCACGACCACGGCCTCCTCGGGCCTGTAGCCCACATCGGGCGAGGGAGCTACGACGACCCGCCCGCCGGAGAGGCCCTTGCCAACGTAGTCGTTGGTCGTGCCTTCCAGGTTCATCGTCAGGCCGTGGGTGGTCCACGCGGCGAAGCTCTGCCCGGCCACGCCCCGGAAGTTTACCTGGAGGGTCCCGTCCGGGAGGCCCGCGTTGCCGTAGCGGCGGGCTATCTCGCCGGAGAGCATGCCACCGACCGTGCGGTTGGTATTCCCGATGGGGAAGGAGAACTCCGTCTTCTCCCCGTCTTCGAGCGCCGGGCGGCTCCTCTCTATAAGCTCGTTGTCCAGGGACTTGTCTAGGTTGTGGTTCTGGTCTATGCCGTGCCGGATCTCGACGCGCTCGGGCACTTCGGGGCGGTGGAAGATCGGGGAGAGGTCAACGCCCTCCGTCTTCCAGTGCTGTACGGCCTCCCGGGTCTTCAAGAGGTCCGAGCGCCCGACAAGGTCCTTGAACTTGCTTATGCCGAGCTCGGCCATGATCTCCCTTATCTCCTCGGCGACGAAGAAGAAGTAGTTGATCACGTTGTCCGCGGTCCCGGTGAACTTCTTCCGAAGCTCCGGGTCCTGCGTGGCTATCCCAACGGGGCACGTGTTCAGGTGACAGACCCGCATCATGATGCAGCCCATGGAGACCAGCGGCGCGGTGGACATGGCGAACTCCTCGGCCCCGAGGAGGGCGGCGACCACCACGTCCCGGCCCGTCTTCATCTGGCCGTCCGTCTGTAGCAGGACCCGGCTCCGGAGGTCGTTCTGCACCAGGACCTGCTGGGTCTCCGCCACGCCGAGCTCCCAGGGAAGACCCGCGTGCTTTATGGAGGAGAGCGGGGAGGCCCCCGTGCCGCCGTCGTGGCCCGCTATCGTGATGAGGTCGGCCTTGGCCTTGGCGACCCCGGCGGCTATCGTGCCGACGCCGACCTCCGAGACCAGCTTCACGCTGACCATCGCCCGCGGGTTGGCGATCTTGAGGTCGTGGATGAGCTGCGCCAGGTCCTCGATGGAGTAGATGTCGTGGTGGGGCGGCGGTGAGATCAGGCCGACCCCCGGCGTAGAGTACCGGACCCTGGCTATATCACCCGACACCTTGTGACCGGGGAGCTGGCCGCCCTCGCCGGGCTTGGAGCCCTGGGCCATCTTGATCTGCAACACGTCGGAGTTCACCAGGTACTCGGTCGTGACGCCGAAGCGGCCCGAGGCGACCTGCTTGATCGCGCTGCGGCGGTTGTCGCCGTTCGGGTCGGGCGTGAACCGCTCCGGGTCCTCACCTCCCTCACCGGTGTTGGACCGCGCCCCGAGCCGGTTCATCGCGATGGCGAGCGTCTCGTGGGTCTCCTTGGAGATGGAGCCCAGGGACATCGCCCCCGAGGAGAAGTGCTTGACTATCTCCTTTGCGGGCTCGACCTCCTCGATGGAGATCGGGTCGCGGCGGAAGTCGAAGAGGCCCCGCAGCGTCGAGAGCTGCGCGCTCTGGTCGTCGAAGTGCCTGGTGTACTGCTTGAAGAGCTCGTAGCTCCCGGTACCGACCGCCCGCTGCAGCGGGACGATGCTCTCGGTGTTCCACTGGTGATACTCGCCCTGCATCCGGAGCTGGTACTCGCCTCCGATCTCGAGCTCCGAGGGGTCGTCCTCGGCGGCCTCGAAGGCCTTCTTGTGGCGCTCCACGACCTCGCGGCCCACGTTCTCCAGCGTGATGCCCCCGAGGCGGGAGGCGGTACCGGTGAAGTGCCGCTCGACGAGCTCCCGGCTCAAGCCTACGGCCTCGAAGATCTGGGCCCCGTTGTATGAGAACAGCGTCGAGATGCCCATCTTGGAGATGATCTTCAAGAGGCCCTTGTCCACGGCCTTGACGTAGTTCTCGTGGGCGTCGGTCCCGTCGCCGTTCGAGCCTTCCAGCAGGCCTTCCCGGGCCATCTCCGACAGGGTCTCGAAGGCGAGGTACGGGTTGACGGCCGAGGCCCCGTAGCCGATGAGGAGCGCGAAGTGGTGGACCTCCCGAGCCTCGGCGGTCTCGACGACGAGGCTGGTCTGGGTCCGGATGCCCGCGCGCACGAGGTGGTGGTGGACGGCGGAGGTTGCGAGGAGGCTCGGTATCGGGGCCAGCTCCTCGTTGACACCCCGGTCGGTCAGCACGAGTACGGTCGAGCCCCGGCGAACTGCGGCCTCCGCACCGGCGCACAGCTCTTCCAGCGCGGCCTCTATCCCCTTGCCGCCCTCGGTGGCGGGGAACAGGGCTTCGAGGGTCTCGGAGGCGAACGGCGGGGCGTCGAGCTGCCGGATCTTCTCTAGCTCCCTGTTGGTCAGGACGGGGTGGTCGAGGAGTATCCTCTTGCAGTGCTCCGGCGTCTCCTCGAAGAGGTTCTTCTCCGGGCCCAGCGACATCTTGAGGGACATCACGAGCTCCTCGCGCAGGGGGTCTATCGGGGGGTTGGTGACCTGCGCGAAGAGCTGCTTGAAGTACGTGAAGAGTAGCTGCGGCCTCTCCGAGAGCACGGCCAGCGGCGTATCGGTGCCCATCGAGCCGTCGGGCTCCTTGCCGGTGGAAGCCATCGGGCTGAGGATGATGTCCAGGTCCTCCAGGGTGTAGCCGAAGGCCCGCTGGCGCTCGCGGAGCGGGGCGGGCTCGTTCTGCTGGCGGGAGCTGCCGTTCAGCTCGGCCTCGGGCAGCCGGTCCAGACGGATCTCACCCTCCTCCAGCCAGCGCCCGTAGGGCTGGCGCCCGGCGAGCACCTTCTTGACGTCGGCGTCGCGCTGCACCTCGTTCTTCTCCGTGTCCACGACGAGCATGCGTCCCGGCTTGAGGCGCGACCGCTCCACGATGTCCTCGGGAGCGATGTCCAGGACCCCGTCCTCGGAGGCCATGACGACCCGTCCATCGCGGGTCACGAGGTACCGGGCGGGCCGCAGGCCGTTCCGGTCTAGGGTGGCTCCAATGGCCTTGCCGTTGGTGAAGGCCACGGCGGCCGGGCCGTCCCAGGGCTCCATGAGCGAGCTGTGGTACTGGAAGAAGGCCCGCCGCTCCGGGTCCATGAGTTCGTCCGACTCCCAGGCCTCCGGGATCATCATGGCGACCGCGTGCGGCATCGAGCGTCCGCCGAGGTGCAGGAGCTCCAGGGCGTTGTCGAACGCCGACGAGTCGCTGCCGCCCGGCGTGATCACGG